>JASFRG010000054.1:0-27442 GCA_050115035.1 Anaerolineales bacterium
TTCGTAAGGTTCTGAAACGAGGCAACTTCACATCCGTTGACGACTTGAAACGCAAGGTCTTGGCTTTCATCGAATATTACAACCGTACTATGGCCAAGCCTTTCAAATGGACCTATCAGGGCAGAGCACTTTCTGCGTAGCTATTTATGCCCAGGTGTACTAGCTGCTTGCCCGGTCCTTCCGCCTTGCCAACAATTTCCGTATCCTGGCATGGCGTTCGCGCGTTAATGGATAGAACCAGGCCATCGCCACCGCGCTGAACAGCAAAAGTGCGCCAAATGGACCGATCAAGATGCGGATCGCCATCAGCGCAGACGGGGCTTGCTGAAAAAAAGTCGCGCCTTCGGGGGGCGCCTGGTAGCCGAACCAGCCCAAGGCTTGCAAGGCGATGAAGATGGCCAGCGCGCCGGTCATCTTTCGGACAAAGTTTTTAATGCCGTAGTAAATCCCTTCCTGGCGGCGGCGCGTGCGCAGCTCGTCCCATTCGATCACATCCGGGAAGAGCGCGTCCGGAAGCACGTGCGCAGTCGAGACCGAGATACCCGCCAGCACGGACAAGACTAGGATGTAGGTGATCTGTCCCGGTTGGATGGTGAAGATCAGCAACTGCACCACCGCCCAGAACGACATCCCGATCACGTAGGCGATGTTCTTGTTGAGCCTGTTCGAGAGCCAGACCCAAAATGGCACCATCAATACCGAGGTGATCAACAGCAGCGCAAAGACCGCCGATTCCACCGGCAGACCAAGCGCTTTATCGAGCAGGTTTCCATTCGAAATCCAGTAAGCGACAAAGAAGGGCAGCGCCAGCGCCACCAGGTCGAAGGTGATCCAGTTCAGCATGTACAGGCCGGTTGCAAAGCGGAAAGGGATGTTGCTCCAGGCTGTGCGGATACTGTCTGCGAAGGAGATACTTTCTTCGTGTTCGACCTCTGCCTGCGTACGGTCCCGTTCGCGGATAAAGAAGAAAATCAACAACAGGGGGATGATTGCCAATCCCCCAAACAACGACCCAACGATCAGGTAACCCTGTTGCTGGGTCGCTCCCGAAGCCAGGACCGAGTCCACGATAGCGGGAGCAGCTACGGCTGTCACGAGCGATGCGACCAGGTTGAAGAACATGCGGAAACCGGTCAGGGATGTCCGTTCGTCATAGTCCAACGTGACTTCGGGCGTCAACGCATACAACGGCACGACCACCAGCGTCTGGAAGGTGTCGCTCAGCATGAAGGCAAAGGTGACGAAGGCCGCCAGCGCGATCTGACTCTCGAAGGGCGGTGCCCACCACAAAATGGCGAAGCCCAGCCCGAAGGGAACCGAGAACCAAAGCAAGAAGGGCCGCCTGCGCCCCCATCTGGATTTGATGCGGTCGCTTAATACGCCGACCAGAGGATCGTTGACCGCGTCCCAGAAGATGCCGACCAGCGCGGCCACCGAGGCCAGACGCGGCTCCAGCCCGACCACGTCGGTGATGAAAATGGCGTAGAAGATCTGGCGCAGCGTTCCAAAACTGGAAACGCTCCAGTCACCGGCGCCGAACACCAATTTTGTCCAAAAAGGCAGGCGGGCTTCTTTTTGAGTGGCGGTCATGTTTTCTCCTTTGGATGCTCTAGGCGGCGTCCTCGCCGCCGGGAAGGCGACGAGAGCTACTGCGGGCGCGACATGCTGTCTAGCAAATCTAACACCAGTTCCTTCAAATCCCCTCGATTTGGAAGAGACCCGATCAACCCGTACATGGGCGCCATCCGGGATGGAAGCCCACTTCCGCTGCCGCCCAGCATCCCGGAGACCTTTTCCATAATGCGGGACATCCACGCTTCGGGCAGGACGCGCGCCGCACCGTTCACTGTCTGGAGTACCAGTCTGGTGACCGTTTTTCGGGCACTCGGCGCTCTGACGATCTCCGCGCAGGCCGCCAGGTCACGCAGGAATTCGTCTTTTACGTCCGTATGCATGTAGTTGACCGTCATGTGCAAACAGGTGGGAAAGTGCTGACGGTCGAGGTGCCAGCCTTTCAGTTCCAGTTCGTCGGCCAGCTCGTATACATCCAGCGAGTCCGAACCAAGAGCGAAAACCGACATTTCCGGATCGCTCAACACCTCCAGGCCAGGAATGGCGTTGATCCCCGTCTGCAAATAAACCGTTGTTTCCATCACCGTTCGAGCGAGGTCAAGATAGCCTTCTTCCCCGAGGTAATTCATCAATGCCCAGGCCGCCGCAATCGGACCGCCTGCGCGCGAACCGGTCATGGTCGGCGAGGGATAGATGCCGCCCGGCCAGTTGATGGCCACGAACATCTGCTGGCGGCGCAGCTCCGGCGTGCGGTACAGCACCACCGAGGCAGGTTTGGCCGCATAGCCGAACTTGTGCAAATCTGCGGACATCGAGGTCACACCCGGCACGCTGAAATCGAAGCGCGGCACCTCGTATCCAAGTTTGCGGATGAAGGGCAGCATAAACCCGCCCACGCACGAGTCCGTGTGGAAGAGCAGACCACGTTCCTGTGCAGTGGCTGCCAACTCCTCAATGGGGTCCACCACGCCGTGAGGATAGGAAGGCGCCGAGCCGACCATCATGATCGTATTCGGCGTAATGGCATCTCCCATGGCCTCCACATCCGCGCGGAAGTCATCTCGCACCGGCACATGCACCATCTTCACATCGAAGTAGGAACCAGCTTTATCGAAGGCCGGGTGCGCCGTGATGGGCAGTACGATCTCCGGCGCTGTGATCTCTGGGCGATGCTTCCGCGCCCAATCGCGCGCTGTCTTGACCGCCATCAGCAGGGACTCGGTTCCGCCGGTGGTCATGTTGCCGCAGACAGTGGAATCGCCGCCTAATAAAGAAGCAGTCATCGCGACCACTTCGCTCTCGAACTTGCGCAGGCTGGGGAAGGCGGTCGGGTTCAGCCCGTTCTCCGAGAAGAACATAGTGAAGGCCTCTTTCAGCAGTTCGTCGATCTCCTCGCTGATGTGGTAGACCAGACCAAAAACGCGCCCTCGCTGCCACTTTATGTCGTGGTCGCGTGCGGCGCGCATGGTATCAAGCACATCTTCTCTCGAGTTTCCCGTTTGGGGTAATGAAAAAGCTGTCATTTCTTCAAAATCTCCTTTGGCGCTTTTATGTTTTCTTCGTTTGCAATTTTCGTAAAACCCGTAAAAACGCATCCCTGTTATACAAATCCATTGGTTCACCTTCCCCCACGCTATGGCTTGAATTTTAGCACAAATGTACGAATTGATAACTCTTGCGTTACAATAAGCATGTGGAACCCAAGAAAAACTCCCTGGCCGATAAGCTCAAATCGCTGGGCGTCAAAGTCGGTGCGGTGGATATACCCGTCAATAAGAAGAAAAGTAGCGCATCCATTCAGGATGCGCTCTCAGGCGAGTTCGTCCACACCCGGCGCGGCGAGGCTTTTATCCATGAGGAAATTTACGACATGGACTATCGTCATGGCTGGGCGCCGCTCGAAACGGATTTGCCCCTTAATCTGATGGCCGCCTGGGCCAAGGATAACCGCTTGTTGGAGATGCCCCCCGAGAAATTCGCCTTCCTGGACACGGAGACATCCGGTCTCTCCGGCGGCACCGGGACATATGCCTTCCTGGTCGGCGCGGGACGCTTCGAGCAGAACGCCTCGGGACGTGTTTTCCGCCTGCTCCAGTTCTTTATGCGCGACCCCGGCGAGGAGCCAGCCCTGCTCGAAGCCCTGGCGGACTTCCTGGCTCCGTGCGAGGGACTGGTAACCTACAACGGCAAAGCCTTCGACGCGCCGCTGCTCAAGACGCGTTATACCCTGCACGACATCCCCGTCCCGTTCGAGGATTACGCCCATGTAGACCTGTTACACTTGGCGCGCCGCCTGTGGCGTGACCGCCTGCCCTCCCGTACGCTCAAATATATAGAAGAGAACGTCTTGGGCGCGCCGCGCACCAGCGAGGAAGTGCCCGGCTACGAAATCCCCTGGCTATATTTCGACTACCTGCGCACGGGCGATGTCAGCGAGATGAAGGGCATCTTCTATCACAATGCGATGGACATTGTGGCGCTGGCCGCCATGTTTGGAGTGACGGCTTCGATGTTGCATAATCCGTTCAATGATGAACTTATCCAACACGGACTGGACGTCGTCGCGCTGGCGAAACTGCACGAAGATCTAGGTCAATGGGAACGGGCAGCCCGTCTTTACGAGCGGGGTCTGGAAATGGATTTAGACGAGGATGATTTTTGGAAAGCGGTACACAGGCTGTCGGTCTTGCAAAAGAAGCGCGGGGACATGGAGTCCGCTATCGGATTGTGGGAACAGGCCGCCGCGCAGGGACACGTTTACGCGCATGTCGAGTTAGCCAAGCATTACGAGCACCGCATCCGCGATTTTCAGGAAGCCCAAAAATGGGCGCAAGATGCGTTGGAGCATGTCACATCCGGCGAGCTACCGGATTACATCCGCGAACACTGGCAAGCCGAGTTAGAACATCGTCTCAAACGGCTGGAAAGAAAGCTGAATAGCAAATCGAAAAAGAGCTAAATAAATTTGCAAAATCTTCAAAATTTCTATCCCCGCCGCAAGCCGACAGCGTATTACGAAATTTTGCCCCTACGGGTACAGATTTTGCTAAGGCACAGAACCCGCGTAGCAAGCCACGGGGTATTCTATGAAGAATAAACGTATAATTTAACAGGTCTTGTTCGATTAGCTCAAAGGAGGCGACATGGAGATCATTGTCTCGCAGGAGAACGGGAAAATCCCTGTGGGTGTGATACGCGTCAAGGGCGATCTGGATGCGTCCAGCTATCTTGACCTGGTCAATACGGCACAACAACTCTATGATGAAGGCACACGTTACCTGGTACTCGATCTGACCGACCTTTCGTTTATCAGCAGCGCTGGGTTGGCCTCGTTGCACATGGTTGCGAAATTATTCCGAGGGGAAAGATCGGACTCTAAACCGGGCTGGGCTGATTATAAAGATATCAACCGCGAACATGACAGCAGCATGCAGAAAAGCATCAAATTGCTCAATCCCTCCTCGGATGTGAACAAAGTATTGGATACAGTCGGCTTCAAACAGCTCTTTGAGGTCTACATGAACCTTGAAGAGGCTATAAAATCTTTCCAGTAAAAGACTCTCTTGGAAAACCAGGCAATTGTTTTGTTATTGCGGCATGTCGCTGCCAAATAGAAGGTGTTTGTATAGAATGCGGCAATTACTCTTATACAAGACTCATGCAACTATTTTAGTGATTGAACATCTAATGGGCAAGCAAAGAAAAGAGGATTGACATTATGCCAAGACGAAAATCTACCCGACGCCGAAGAAGCAGAAATTATAGCTCACGTTCCAGCCTGGGAACCACCCTGCGTCGACCCAGCGTGCAGATTGGTATTCTACTTGTTGTTGCACTAGCTGTCTTTCTGATCGCCTCCCTGGGAAGCGAAAGCTCCAGCAATGCAGGCGGACTTCCAGCCTCTGTCAGCGTGGATGAAGCGCATCAGATGTATGAAGAGGGCACCTTCGTGTTAGACGTGCGCACGCCCGAAGAATGGAACGATTTCCATGCGCCGGATACCACCTTGATCCCGCTCGATGAATTAGCCTCCCGTTTGGACGAATTACCTAAAGACCAGCCTATTGTGGTGGTGTGTCGCTCGGGGAATCGCAGCCAGTCTGGCCGAGATATTTTACTGCAAGCCGGGTTCAACGCTACCAGCATGACGGGCGGTTTGAACGAATGGCGCTCCAAAGGATACGCTGTTGTAAGCGGACCCTAAAATCTTTTCCAAACATGATATACAGCAGACCGCTGGCTTATACAGGCTAGCGGTCTTTTTTTTTTATTCAATCCGAATTCGCGTCGGAAATTTGAGGCTGGCCTGCACGCCACCAAAGGATCAGGAGCGTTCCCCCCAACAGCCCTAAAAACATATCTTTCAACGTATCTTCCAGGCCGAGGATCATATTGGTGTGGAGAAAAGTATCGGAAATGTATTCGAGAAATTCCCACAGGATCGTGGTAGTCCCTGTGCAGGTTATCGCGAATAGGATTTGGATCGATTCGGGGATTCGCCCGACAAACTTCTGCGAGTGCGCGATCGCGGATAGGTAGAAATAGGCAATCGCAACGCCTCCCAGGAAATGGGTTGGTATATCCAGGCCCGGATATACCAGATAGGCATCGAACGCCTTCGCAATGCGGTATACGATATAGAGAGTTAGAGGCGCCCAGGCCGACTCGCGCAAGGTCATCAGAGCCCAGTTAAGCAATTTTTCTCTAGCAGTCATAGGGATTGAAATGATGATGTTTGCGAATGTGGGAATGCATTTTCATCGAACCCGCCGATGATTTTACCATTGCAACACATCGATAACATTTTGAATCGACTTCGTTTTTTTGTATACTGTTAATGGATGTCACCTGAACCAAATGGAAGGAAGGTCCCGATGTCCAAACTGGTGTCTGCGCTTCTCCTGGGAGGATATAGTTTTCTGATCCTGCCTGCCATTATCGTTTTCATAGCTACATTTATCGATCGTTCGCAAAACCCCGAACAACTATCGAGAAAAAGACTGCTTGTTTACCTTTCCTTATCTGCCTTGGTACTGGCTGTATTGGAATTGTTGATCTGGTTCAACCCTTACGGAACTGAGATCAACAGTTCGCTACCAGCATATGGCATACTGATCGTGCTAGCCCCTATGCTGGCTTACCTGTTGTATCATGCCCGTGAGTTTGCAGGCTTGTGGTCCTGGGATAGAGTCCTTGCCATGATTTTTGCCCTGCTATTTCTGGCATTGTTCTTGCTATTGTGGTTTGCCGATCCTATAGCATTTACGATGACGATCGTGCTTACTCTGGGGATTACGCTGGCCTGGAACCTCCCGCGAGCAGGGTTCGTTGTTCTGGGAATACTCAGTTTGCTGACCTTTGCGACGGTTATCCTTACAACCGGTGGATGGCTCTACATCCCAGGCGTGGATACACCCGGTGCCTCCCTGACAGCACTCCAAACTTTTATGGTTATTGCAATGCTTATTACTGTTCTGATGCCAGCGGGTTTGCTGTATGCAATACTGCGATCCTCAACGCCAATCAATCAATCGCATTTATTATGGAGCCTGGTGTTTATTGGAATCTTATTGACAGGGATGGCCTATCAGGCGGCTTGGGATGGGATCTGGTCGTCTGCACATGCGCGGGCTTTTGAAGATCACCTGCCTTTCCTCCAGTTCATGCTCAGTCTGGCGGCTGGTATTTTTCTGGCGTTGACATTGCGCGGCTGGCGCCGGTTGGTTGGACCACTCTATTTTGTTCTGGTAACGGCTGTAGCTGTGATATCTCTGAGCCAGGGTTGGAAGTTGTCCGCATTCGAGATGACCGAGCAACGTGCTGCTGCCGTGAAGAGTGCGATTGAAAGCTATTATCAAGAAAACGGAGTTTACCCGGATGAACTGGTAGAACTCAGCCCGCGCTATTTGCTGTTTGTACCGCCGCCAGTAGTGGTACGCACAGGCGGCTGGTGTTATCAATCCGGGAGTGGATTCTATCGCCTGGGCTACATCAGTGGGGATTTTACCTATTTCGACAGTGACTTCCGGGTCGAGACCTACGCCCAGGCTGGTGACCTCCCGGCCAGTAGTTGGGCTTGCGACGAATGGCGGGCCAGGTTCCAAGCCAAGGAGTTAACTTACTGATGCCATGACTCCATCAGGCTCCAGGGAGTGGTGTCAGTGTAGGTGTGGGGGAGGGGATCTCAGTTGCTGTAAGGATATTCATGATGTTATCCCAACTGTAACTTGCCAGAAAATATCCGAGGATAGCCAGCAAGACCAGGATGCCGATGAAGTAGAGAATCAGCCTGTCTGGTCCCATCCGGTCGAAGAACTTATTCATCAAGAGCTTGATTGTCCAATTCCGGGGATGTTTCTCTCTCCAACACCGCCAGCGGATTCTCACCGCGCCGGACCGCTAGTCCGTGCAGAATCAGACCGAATTGCGAGAGAGCGAACCAAAGCAGGAAAACCGTCAGAATGATTGCAGTACGCTGTATCCAGCCGGGGGATTTTGCTTTCAACGCGTCAAGCTGTTCGCGCCAGGTACCGATCTTGCTCTCATAGACCGTGACCACGGTTTGTAATTCCTGAATGTTAGTTCTGGTCTCGTTCAAGTCACCACCCATCAAATAGGAACTGTCATTCATGAAAGTGGAGGCCTGATCGGCAATCGCCTCCACACGTGAGATCTCGCCCTCGAGCGAGTCGATAATTTCCGCAAAAGAGCCCAGAAGTTCGTTGTCGGGAACGGCTAAGTTGACAAACGGAATCCGGTTGAGAGCCTGGATGGAGGCGCGTAAGTCGTCCATGGTCTGCTGCGCTTCGTCTAATTTTTCCTTTGAAGTTGCCAGACTCGGTTTGATGGTCTCATCCAGCACTTCTGTCACCGTATCGAGAAATTCCCTGGCTACAGCCGTTTGTTCGCTGAAATTTGCCAGCGTTTCTTCAGCCGAATCTACAAAGCGGAGCGCGCGCTTCAGCTCACCTTGCGCATTCTGCAACGATGTTTGTGCCACACCCAGCCCTGCATCGATCTCAGTCAGCCTGGCAGTGACGGCCACTGTCAGCGGTTTTTTGTATTTCCAGATTGTCCCGACACCGATGAAGCTCAACAAGAATAAAGCCCCGCATAGAACCAGCCATAGCCCGGTTAAGATTTTTCGCGCCATAATTTAAATTTGCTCCCTTCGGTGCCAGCAGATTGAAAGATTATACAGGAAACTGGTCTATAATTACCGTATTGGTGTTGATACCGAAGGAGAAAGAGCATGCTTCTGATTATCAGTGACATCCACCTGGGCGATGGGACCACTGCCAAATCCATCCCGCCGAGCGCATTCCAATTGTTTGCAGACCGATTGAAGGAAACGGCCTACTTTGCTTCCTGGCGTGCCGATGGAAGCTACCGACCCATCGAAGACATCGACCTGATCTTGATGGGCGATGTCCTCGACCCGCTGCATTCCACCCTTTGGCTGGATACCAAACCCGGAGATAAGAACTACGTCCGGCCCTGGAGTCCGCCCTCGATCAAACCGTTCCCGACCATGCTGCGTAATGTCACAAATGCGATTATGGAGCATAACAAAGAATCGCTTGAAGTATTGCGTCGCTGTGCGGCTGGGGAACTGGTGACGGTTCCTCCGGCAACAGCCAATGGGAAGCCCGATCACGATACCGATGAACGCATCCCACTCAAAGTCCGCATGCATTACATGGTGGGCAATCACGATTGGTATTATCATCTCCCCGGGGAGGCTTTCGACCAGATTCGACAGGATATTATCGACCGCATGGGGTTGAGCAATCTGCCCACAAATTTCCCATATGAGCCAGAAGAATACCCTCTTCTAATGGATATTTACAAACAATACAGAGTTTACGGTCGTCATGGTGATTGCTTCGATAAGTTCAACTTCGACTCCGATAAGGGTCGTAATCATGGGACGTTAGGGGATGTCTTTACGATGGAAGTCTTGAACCGTTTCCCGGTGGAGGTGCAAAGGCAGTTTGGGGATGAACTCCCCGCGGGTATTGTGGACAGTCTACGTCGCCTGACCAACATCCGGCCTGTGTTGGCAACCCCGCTATGGATCAGCGGCCAGATCAAAAATTATGCCGGCAGCAAGGCGCTCGAAGGTGAACTCAAAGGGGTATGGGATGATATCTGCGAAGAATTCCTGCAAACTCAATATGTGCGGGATGCGGATAAACTCTTCCAGTTCGATATCGTAGATGCGATGGACCTGGTTGTCAAAATTGCCAAACGGGCTTCATTCAGCACCATCAATGAGGTGGTTACCTGGGTCTATGACAAATTTGGGAGTAAGGGTCAGTCCTTTGCCGAGCATGCCCTGCAGGAACCTGCCTTTGTGAACGATTCCGCCCGTTATATCATTTACGGGCATACCCATCATCACGAGATTGTCCCGCTCGATGAAGATATGAAACCACCCCACTCCGAAAGCCAATTGTATTTCAACTCGGGCACCTGGCATTCCTATTACTCGCTGGCGATCAAGAACCCCTCCGAGCAAAAATTCGTTCCCTACCAGGCGTTGACCTATCTCATTTTCTATAAGGACGGCGAACGCGATGGGAGGCACTTTGAAACATGGTCAGGGACATACGTTTGAAAATTTAGCAAAAAGATATATCTACTCCCCCACACTACGCGCGCAGCGAAAGCCGACATAATTATATGCCACAGTCGGGCTTAAAGATTTACGCACAAAGGTGCGGACGTAAATCTGATTGCTATACCATGAGCCGCCACGCAACACTCGATATGTTCCGCTTTCAGGCCCCTGGGGATTGCTTATCGATGAGTCATAGTAATAGTCTTTGTCGTACCAGTCATTTACCCACTCGATAACATTACCGGCCATATCATAGGCACCGTATGGGCTTTTTCCTCCCTCGTATATCCCGACCGGGGCTGTATCGCTAAAGCCATCGTTGTAAGATCTGTCTTTCCCTGACTGAGTACAGTTGATGTCGCAGAAATTGAGCAAATCCCCATTAAAGCGATAACCCCATGGATAATAAAACATTTCTGTCCCACTGGCTCTGGCAGCTTTTTCCCATTCGGCTTCCGTTGGCAGGCGCGCTCCGCGCCAGGCACAATAATTTGCTGCCATGTTCCAGCTTACAAAGACAACCGGGTGATTTCTGAAACTCTTATTATCATAATAACGTGTATTCTGTGGCTGATTGCATCGTTGATCGAACTCACACGCCAGATATTGTGCATTGGTCACTTCAAACTTATCGATATAGAAGGAATCCAGGGAGACAACATGGGCTGGCCCCTCACAAACTACGCCTTTATTACACCCCATTTTGAAAATACCTGCCGAGACTAAAACCATCTCCGCACCTTTGGCATCCTTTATTTCCGAAGCCGGGGTCGGGATGCTCGTCATTGTTGGGGGCACTTCTTCGGTAGCTGTGGGGGAAGGGCTCGAAGTAGGAGTCTGAGTCTGGGTAGCGGGAACAGATGTAAACGTTGGCTTTGATGCGGGTGATGTCCCTGTTTGAAATACGATTGGCATAGGCGTTGGTTTATCTTTAAGCGCGGGTAAACCATAAACTGCAGCCAGGATCAAGATCCCAATTCCCACGATGCCGCCAATCCACACCGGGCCGAGCGAACGCAGACCTTTTACCGATTCAAAGACAAGGGCGGGCTTCTCCTCTTCATCAATCGCCACCCGTAAACGAGGAAATTTCTCCCGGTAACTCCTGCCCTTCATATCAATGTAGTGAATGTTCATCAACCACAACGGTAGAGTCGTCGACTCCAATAATATCGGAATGACTCTCTTACCCGTGTTGCTGGCATATAAAAATTCTTTTTCAACCCACTCGGAAACTATCGAACGCGGTGATATCACCGAAACACATACATCGCAATTATCAATGGCTGTCTGTATCTCGATTGCCCAGCGATCGCCCCCTTCTATATTGGACAGGTCATACCAAACATCATATCCGGCTTGTTGTAAATCTGCAGCAAGCTGTTCGACGAACTTCAAATCTTTCCGCGAATAGGAAAGAAACACTTTCTTCATTTGTTAATATTATACAGAAAAAGAACTCAAAAATCATCCTTATTGGATTAATTATGCGACGAGACAACAGCACTTTCCTCCGACACATCCGAACTGCCTATTGCTATTCAGCGAGTCACGCATTGGCAGGATCGTCCAAAAACCGGTTAGACTCAACACAAAAGAGACCACTCACAAGTGATCCCTTATTGTGGACTTATGCTTCTGATGATCGAGGTACTAAGTATTTGATGCTTCGAACGAATCAAGCGCTGATTGCACCGACTCATACATCGGAATGCTGATGAGAAAACCAGCCATCTTCAACGCATGGTAAACTGGCGGCGGCGCGCTGGACATTTTCAGGCGGCCATCCTCCTTGGCGGTTCCTTCGGGCGTATATTGTTTGTACACTTTCTGGATGGCCCGCATCCCGGCGCTGGTGAGCGTATCCAGTTCACTTAAGTCGAGCAGCAGATAACGTGTGCCGTTCTCGTAGGCTTCGTTGGCCCAACCTACGAATTCGTTCTCGCTTTGCGCATCCAGCCAGCCACGCAAGTGGAATATCGTGACCGGCACTTCTCCCTCGATCTTTTCAACTGAATTTTTCAGATCTGATAGCATGATTTCCTCTCTCGAATCTCTCACTATTGGCGACTGGTTTATTTTATACCATTTTCATCTAATTTCCGCATCAAGTATGGACTTTACAAGCGTTTCGTAGGACACTACAATTCCAACATGCAGTCTGACTCACAAACATACGACATTCTTATCCTCGGCGGCGGGCCTGCCGGGCTCTCAACCGCTCTGCACCTGAAACAACGCGCCCCGCATCTGGCCGACCGCATCCTGCTCCTGGAAAAAGAGCATTATCCACGCTTCAAGCTGTGCGCCGGCGGTCTGACTGCTGACGCAGAATCTCTTCTCCAAGGTCTGGGCCTGGACGTAAGCGAAGTTCCGCACGCGGACGCCTCCGCAGCACATTTTGATTTTGAAGGCAAAGGGCTGAAAATCTCCATGCCGAAATGCCATACCCTGCGCATCATCCGCAGGGATGAATTCGATGCCTGGCTGGCGGAGAAGACCCGGGAAGCGGGAATCGAAATTCGGGAGTGGGTATCGGTCAAGAATGTTATTCTTGATGCAGAGGGTGCTACTGTCATCACTGACCGGGGCGAGTTCCGCGCACAGGTCGTCGTAGGCGCGGATGGTTCGAACGGGGTGACGCGCCGTAGCGTGCTGCCAAATGCGCCAGTCCATACGGCCAGGGTGTTGGAGGTTATTGCCCCCACCCAACCCTCCCCCGTTTTCTTTGAAAACGGGGGAGGGCAAGGGAGGGGGCGGGTTGCCTTTTTCGACTTCTTCGCCGTCCCTGACGGAATCGCCGGGTACACCTGGGATTTTCCTACCCAGGTCCAAGGCCAGCCGATGCGTTGCTGGGGTATCTACGACACCAATATGTTGGCGAACGGTCCACGTCCGCAATTGAAAGAACCGCTGCGCGAGGAGATGGCGCGCCATGGCTTTGACCTGGACGAATTCCAGATCAAAGGACATCCCATCCGCTGGTTCGACCCGTCGAATGTCTTCTCTATCCCGCGTGTACTGCTGGTAGGGGATGCAGCCGGCGCGGACCCGCTATTCGGCGAGGGCATCAGCATGGCGTTAGGGTACGGAAAGCTGGCTGCAGCGGAACTGGAAAAAGCTTTCAGCACAGGTGATTTCTCATTTAGCGGATACAGACGCAGGCTGGTTCGCAGCGCGCTCGGTCGCACATTGTTCGCACGCTGGTTCATCGCCAGTGTTATCTACCCTCTCAAGTGGCGCTGGTTCCAGATCCTGCTGTGGAGAATCATAAAACCGGCTGTTGTTGCGGCTGCGTGGATCTTTATTTTGAATTGGGGGAAGAAGCTGAAGGCCTGACCGAGCGTATAAATCCAGGGGAATTCAACTCGCGCTCCAGCAAGTAGGTGAAATAGCCTTGCATAAGGGTCTCGACTTCGTCCTGTACATCGGAGGAAGGACGGGCCTGCCTGGCATCGGCATAACTACTGCGCTGGAAATGACGCAGGTACTTGAGCGCATCCATTGAAATGGAGGTCAGGTTGGGCAGCCCCCGACCACAGCGTGGACAGATAGCGCCTCCTGCCTGGAATGAAAAGAATTGTTCTTCGGCCTTGATCTCGCGTCCGCAGTTGGCGCATTCGAACAGTTGCGGACGGAAGCCCAGGAAGTCCAGCAAGCGCATCTCGTAGTAGCGCACGGCCAGCCAGGAGTCCTCGCCAGTAGAGAGGCGTTTGAGGGTATCGGCCAACAAGCGGAAGAGAGTTGGATTCGCGCCTTCCTCTTCGTAGACAAAGCGGTCGAGCAATTCGACTATGTAAGATGCCGTGCCAGTCATCACCAGGGTTTCGCGCAGAGATAGATAAGCCTCGATGGTTTCCGCCTGGGTGACAATGAACAGGCTGCGTCCGCGCGCAAGCTGTAATTTGACCTGCGTAAAGGGTTCCAGATGCCCGGCTTTGCGCGAGGTGATCTTACGTGCCCCCTTGGCGACCGCGCGCAGCTTGCCCTGCTCGCGCGTGTAAAGCGTAACGAGGCGGTCGGCCTCGCCCCAGTCGGCATGGCGCAGGACGATGGCATGGACGCGGAGGGATCGGAATTTGGGCATGTTAGGGTGTTTGACTTTTCCTTTGCGGACGATATAATTTGATTAGCCGGTGGTGTTATTTGCTGTTTAGGTGGACGAGTCCTTAAATTATAAGGTATTTATGATCGGTGAAGCCCATAGCATATTACATGGATATCTTCAACCAAGCCCGTTTTAAGGTGGCACTCTCAAACTAATCTCACTGATGCCATAACATATTTAACCAGTTTAAGTACAATTTACACGAACTTTGAGAATTACTGGTAAGCCAAGATCAAGAAAGGATAAAGGTATCTTATGAACAAGGTACAGAAATTAACAGGGAAAATTGCGCTGGTAACAGGCGCTTCTAGAGGTTTGGGCAAAGCGGTTGCTCTGGAACTTGCTCAGGCTGGTGCACATGTCATCGTTACGGGTCGGAGTACCAGGGGGCACAGCACTCAGAGCGAGCTACCCACTACTACGATTGATGACACAGTTGATGCAATCCACGAATCAGGAGGTAAGGCTGAGGCCGTCAAGTGTGATCATACCGATGTTGCCGCGGTAAAAGCGCTTGTAGATTACATTGGAAAAAAACATGGCAAGTTGGATATCCTCGTAAATAATGCTTGGGGTGGACATGATCCGCACGACGAGTCAGTGAGAGGTGAAGAAGTCTGGGAGGAGCCGCTGGACCAGTTCAAAAACATGTTGTTGGCGGGACCATACTCAGACTATATTACCAGTCTATTGGTGCTCAAACATCTGATGGGTCCCATCCAAAAAGGTCTCATTATCACCACTACCTGGCACACCGCCGAACCTCCAATGTGGACGCCCTATGAGGCCAGCAAGGCTGCTAAAAATCGTTTGGTTTATGTCCTGGGTTATCACCTCAAAGATAAGGGTATTCCAGTGATTGCAGTTGCTCCAGCGTGGATGCGAACCGAGTTAATGTTTACTCATCACACGATGGATGAACTCGAAGGACGGACCGAGACGCCACACTATGCTGCCCGGGGCATTGCTGCGTTAGCGAGTGACCCTGATGTCATGCGTTTTACAGGGAAACTAATGGATGTTAGTGACCTAGCTGACATCTACGGCGTTACTGATCTGGATGGCTCTCAACCGCGCTTGAATGCACAACACCTTGATCAGGAAGATTAGCGCATTCGGTAAGAGATACTCAATGATTTTAACCACTAAGACCGTTGGGTAACGTATTTTGTCTGTGAGCAAAACCTGGCAGGTTTATAATATTATCATGCCACTCGAACTCAACCAACTCGCCCCCGATTTCACCCTGCCGGACCTGGATGGACGCATCCACATGCTGAGCGACTATCGCGGTCAGATCGTGATCGTCAACTTCTGGTCGGCGGAATGTCCGCATTCGGAACGTTTCGATGCGGACATCAAGACTCGTCTCCCCGATTGGGGCGAAGATGTGGTCCTGCTTTCCGTTGCTTCGAATGCCAATGAAGCGGATGAAATGCTGAAAGCGGCAGCACATCGAAGGAAGGTCTCAGTCCTTTTAAGGGATGCAGATCAGAAGGTTGCGGATCGATACGAGGCGCAGACCACACCGCATGTTTTCGTCATCGACCGGAAGGGCATCCTGCGCTATCGTGGCGCGGTGGATGATGTCGCTTTTCGTCAGCGGGTGGCAACCAGGTTTTACTTAAAAGACGCGGTCGAAGCCTTGTTGGGTGGGCGGTTGCCGGAAATCAATGAGGTGCAGCCCTTCGGCTGCACCATCGTGCGTTATGCCTGATTCGTGCTAGAATAAATCGATATGGACGCCACCCAACGAGCGCTTTTCTTAAAGAAAATCCACCTTTTTCGCGATTTGAATGACAACCAATTGTTACAGATCGCGGAGAAATTTTCCGAGGAATCTTTCGATACCGGTGACGTGATCCTGGAGCAGGGTGTGCTGGCGGATAGCTTCTATCTGGTTTACTCTGGAAAAGTGCGTGTGTATCGACTGCGTGAGGGGAAAACCCAGGAATTGGCAACCCTGGTGAGCGGCGATTATTTCGGCGAGATGGAAATCATCGGAAAACGCGGGCCCCGCAGCGCGAGCATCTCCGCCCTGGAATCGACAACGGTTTTACGCCTTACAGGCGATGACCTGGCCGAGATATTGAAGATGTTTCCTGTCATTAAACCCAACATCGAAATATCCATCGCAAGCCGCAAATTGGCGCGTACGATCCATTTCAAGTGGCTGCGTCCGAATGAGGTGGTGTACTTTCTGGCGCGGAAACATTCGTTTTTCTTGTTACAGGCTCTGATCGTTCCTGTCCTGGCGTTGTTAATTCCTGCTTTTTTATTCCTGTGGGGAGGTTTGTCGGGATCGATAACTGCAATATCTTTTGGTGTCATTAGCCTAGTGATCGTCTTGGCCTGGATAGCATGGAATGCCATTGATTGGGGCAATGACTACTACATTGTCACCAATCAGCGCGTGGTATGGGTAGAGAAGGTGATCGGGTTGTACGATAGCCGTAATGAAGCTCCACTGACACAAATTTTATCGGTTGGCGTCGAATCTGATTTAGTTGGGAGGGCGTTCGATTTCGGAGATGTGCTTGTGCGCACGTTTGTGGGATCGATTCCGTTCAGACGGGTATTCCGTCCGTATCAGGCTGCGCATATGGTGGAGGAATATTGGCAACGAACGCAACAGGCTTCAGAGCAAGCCGAAAAAGAAGCTTTTAAAGATGCGTTGCGTGAACGATTGGGGTTGCTACCGCCAATTCAAGAGAAAAAAACACCACAGCAGGAAAAGAAGGTAATCCCTCCAAAGCGGCCAAATTTCATAAAAGTGTTTATCATCAACCTGTTCAGGCAACGTATTGAAGAGGGCGAGATGATTACCTACCGTAAGCACTGGTTTGTGCTCCTGCGCCAGGTTTTTCTCCCGACTTTAATTTTTTTGGGACTATTTGGATTATTGAACAGGCGTCTTTATATCCTGGCAACCAGTCCAGACATAGCATTTATTCAAACATTGGCAGATGGCAGTCGCGCCGTGGATACGGCTACCGCAACGTTGCTGCTGTTTATGGTTTTGGTTCTTGGCTGGTGGATTTATCAATATATCGATTGGATCAATGACATCTTCCGCGTGACACCTGACCAGATCCTGGACATCGACCGTAAACCATTTGGCTCCGAAGAACGCCGCGCAGCACCCCTGGACAATATTCTGAGCACGCGTTACGAACGTATCGGAGTCCTCGGATATTTCCTGAACTTTGGGACTGTTTATATTGACGTAGGCAGCGCCCATTTTTCTTTTGAAGATGTGCTTGATCCTGCCATTGTGCAATCGGATATTGACCGCCGCCGTTTGCAGCGCATTTCATCCAAGAAGGCCGCCGAAAAAGCGGATGAACGCAACCGCATGGCCAACTGGCTGGCTGCCTACCACCGCAATGTAGATGAATTCCGCCGCGAACAAGAAGAATTAAAAGACACACAATCAAAAACCGAGTAAAATCGGAACTCGAAACCCAAATATTAGAGGCATGAAATGGCACTACGAACAATCGTAACATTACCGGACCCGGTCCTGCGCCGCAAGGCCAGGCCGGTCAACAAATTTGACAAGAATCTGCAAATCCTGATCGATGACATGATTGACACCATGCGCGACGCTCCCGGCGTTGGACTGGCAGCTCCACAAGTGGGCATCTCCGAGCGTGTGATTGTGGTGGAATACGCCGAACCGGAGGAAGTAGAAGAGGGCGAAGAGCCCATTGAAGTAGAACCAAAGTTGTATGTGATGGTCAACCCTGAGATCGTGAAATCTTCACCGGAAACCGTAATGGGCGTTGAGGGTTGTTTATCGATCCCAGCGCTGGTGGGTGAAGTGGAGCGGGCGCAAGAAGTCCGCATACGAGGACTCAACCGCCACGGTCAGCAGATGAAACTCAAAGTGGATGGTTGGCTGGCGCGCATTTTCCAGCATGAGATTGACCATGTCAACGGGGTAGTTTTTACCGATCTTGCCACGCAGATCTGGCAGCCGGAAGAGCCAATGGAGGATAGGGTTTGACCCTCACCCCGCCCTCTCCCTGAAAGGGAGAGGAAGAAGCAATGTATCTCAAACACCTATCCCTGACCAATTTCCGCAATTTTGCCCGCCTGGACCTGGAAGTGCCCCGGCGGGTTGTCGTGTTGGTGGGCAGTAATGCCCAGGGCAAGACCAGTCTGCTAGAAGCAGTCTATTTTATGGCGGCCTTCACATCCTTCCAGACAAACGCCGACCGACAGATGGTACATTTTGAAGTAGCCCGTGAAGCGCGCAGACAGGTTGCGGTTGGCCGCATCGTAGCGGATTTTCAACGCGGCAACGCTGATCATCGCTTGGAAGCACGTATGATCATGGAACCGACCGGCGTCAATGGGGTACGCTTGCGTAAGGAAGTCTTGCTGGATGGTGTAAAAAAAACTTTGAGCGATGTGATTGGCCAGTTCAACGCGGTTGTTTTTGTACCGCAGATGTCACAAATTCTGGAAAGTGGGCCGGACGAGCGCCGTCGCTACCTGAACCTGACGCTGGCGCAAACAGTTCCAGCTTATGTGCGCACGTTGAGTGATTACAACCAGGCGATCAGTCAGCGTAATGCCCTGCTCAAGGCGTTGAGTGAGCGTAATGGAAGCACCGAGCAGCTTAGGGTCTGGGACGAAGCGGTGGCGCGTCTGGGATCGCAGATCATCCTATGGCGTATCCAGGCTGTTCAGGAGATCGAGCGTCTGGCGGCGCGTGTCCACCTCGAGTTGACGCGTGGCAAGGAAGTGCTGCGCTTGAGCTATATGCCAGCCTTTGATCCGCTGCCTCAGCCCGAAGGCCAGTTAGGCTTGAAGATGGATACGCCGGTCGATCGCTCCGGGTTGGGGCTGGAAGAGATCCGTTTGGGCTTTCTGGAAAAGCTGGCACGCCTGCGCCGGGAAGAAATCGCGCGCGGCGTGACCACCATTGGCCCGCATCGCGACGAATTGCGTTTCCTGGCGAACGGCATAGATCTCGGAAATTACGGTTCGCGGGGACAAATCCGCACGACGCTGCTGGCGTTGAAGATGGCTGAAGTGGACTGGTTGAAGGAACGCACCGGAGAATGGCCTGTAATCTTGCTGGACGAAGTCATGGCTGAACTGGATCTGGAACGACGCGCTGATTTGTTGAAATACATCGGGCAAAGGGAACAGGTTTTGTTTACGACGACAGACTTGAATCTGTTCACGCCGGAGTTTGCCCACAATGTCGATGTCTGGAATGTCCGGGGTGGAACTGTACAGACCGAGAATGCAGCGTGAATTGGATACAATACTGGCCCCTGCTTGAAGTTGCACTGATCGTAATTGTTTTTGCGATTATTATTTGGCGTCTTTTGCGCTCTGCAAAGCGACGTGACAAATTCAGATCTGTTCAGCGCCCTACAACAATTGGGGAAAAAATCTGGTTCGTTGTCCTATATTTTGGGCGATTGCTGGGAGTGGGAATTGGTACTTTTTTGGCAATTGCGCTGGTTGTGATGATCGAACGCAATATTCTTTCTGTTATTACGGAAACAGCCCCTGCACCCAGCCAGGTCGAAATCCCACCGAATCTGCCATTTGATGTCGAAGAGATAACTTTCTTGAGCGAAGATGGATTACGTATGGGCGGCTGGTACGCGCCGCCTGAGAATGGCGCACTGGTCATTCTGCTGCATGGTTATGGCAGCAACCGCACGGCGATGATCTGGCATGCGGAACAAATGACGAAGGCTGGCTATGGCGTCCTGATGTATGATGAACGCGCATCAGGCGAAAGCGAGGGTGAATACCGTTCCTACGGCTGGGAAGACCCGCGCGATGTGGGCGGTGCATTGGCGTTCCTAAGCGACAAATCAGAAGTCGACTCGAACATGCTTGGTATTGCAGGGTGTTCCATCGGCGGGCAGATCGCTCTGCAGGGTGCGGCTTATTATCCGCAGATCGGGGCGGTCTGGGCGGATGGCCCCTCCACGATACGAGCGCAGGATATTAAGAAACCAACCAATCCGATCTATGCGCTGCTGATAGCTGCCAATTATATGTTGGACTGGATGTTTGAAATTAAACTGGGCATTGATGCGCCTGCTCCCATGCTCGAGATCATCGATGACATTGCGCCGCGTCCGATCATGCTGGTGGGTGGAGGCACGTCCATGCCGTTCACCGGCAGCGAAGGCGACCACTTAGAAATATACAAACAATATGCGGGAGAAACTGCCGAGTTATGGGTCATCCTAGAGGCGGTTCATTGTGATGGGCCCATTCGCAGGCCTGAAGAATATGCCACGAAAATGAAAAAATTCTTTGATACCACATTTGATATCGAACGGAGGTGAAAATGTCTGTCAAGCACGTACACGAAGTAGAAGCCAAAAACGTAGCTTTGGGGCAGGATACCACCATCCAGGTGTTGATCTCTTCGCAAGAGGGACCGAACTTTGCCATGCGCAAGTTCTCGATGAATCCCGGCGGCGGCATGCCCTTGCACACCAATACCGTAGAGCACGAGCAGTATGTGCTTGGGGGGCAGGCCAGGATTGGGATTGCTGAGCAGGTATTCGAGGTCCAGCAGGGAGACGTGGTCTTCATTCCCGAGGGTGTGCCCCATTTTTATGAAAACATCGGTGACGAACCGTTTGAGTTTTTATGTATCATCCCCAATAAAGAAGATAAGATCACAATTGTAGACGAAAATTCTTGCTAGAGGGTTTGTTCAGAGCAGAGTTTTGACTCGCCCTGAAATTTTTATAATGGTTTCTTCGCCGGGACCCCGGGCTTGCGCGGGTATCCCGGGGGCGTGGTCGCGATCTTATCCACCACCACCAGATGTCGCTCTTCGACTACTCCCGGCAGCATGACCGGTACCAACTGACGTACCTCCCCCCCTAACAGCTTGATCGCGTTTTCCGCGGAATGCACTTCTGCCGGGCCGCTTTCCCCCTTCTGTGCCAGCATTTTTCCGCCGACTTGGATCAGTGGAAGCAAATATTCTGAGAGCACGCGCAGGTTAGCAACTGCACGGGCAATGCCCCAGTCGTAACTCTCGCGGTGTTCGCGCGACTGTCCCATATCCTCTGCACGTGAATTGACAACTTCTACCCCTTCTAACCCCAGCAGGCTGGTGATGTGCTGGCAGAACATGGCTTTCTTGCCAACCGATTCAACCAGTGTCACTTTGGTATTGGGGTAGATGATTTTCAGGGGGATGCCTGGGAAACCCGCGCCGGTACCGATGTCGATAACATTTGTTGGCGGATTGGCCTTCCAGGCCAGCACACAGGAGAACGAGTCGAGAAAGTGCTTGGTGCGGATGCCCGCCACATCGCGGATAGCGGTCAGGTTGAATTTCTGGTTCCACTCGATCAGTTCGCGTTCGTAAGTGGTCAATGCGATGACCTGACGCCCGGTCAAGTGGACGTTAAACAGAGACTGCGCATCTTGAACGAGTTTATCCATTGGATGGATTATAAATCAAAAGACCTGACAGGTTTTGGAAACCTGTCAGGTCTCAATACTCTGCTATTTTTAGCCTTTCTCTACTTCAGGTTCTTTCCTCTTTCGTAATCCACGTGGGAACAGCTTGCGCCATGCGAAGCGGAAGATTCTCCACACGACCCATAGCAAGACCAGGATCAGCAACCCGGCGGGGATGATCAGGATGACCAGCCAGATCAGAAAGTTAACAAAGCCCTGGAAGAAGTTGATCAGCGTCTGGAGCGCATCGCGCGCTACACCAACGGGCCGCCAACCAGCAATCTCGAGCGGCTGCAGGGTCTCTTCGGCACTGACGTGCACGCTAATCGCGGAGAGCGCCGCAGCTTCTTCGTAGTAATTAATTTGGCCTTTGAGCATTTCGATTTGCTCGCGATGATAGACCAACTGGTTGAAGACTTCGATCACTTCAGCGGATTCAGTCTTTTGTTCCAAAATGTCACTTAACTGTTCGGCAGCTTGCTCGTGCGTTTGAAGACGGGATTTCAAGTCCACATAGTCACGAGTTACGTCTTCACCGGAGCGGTTCTCGTTTTGGACCTCGACTGCGTCCGCTTTTATCTGCTCGAGGGCTTGTTCCAAATTTTCCGCAGGCACGCGAACAGTGATGTTCCCCTCAGGGACGCGGATATTATTTCCGGTGGTTGTCTGGAAAACATTCTTGGAAACCACAAAGCCACCCATATCTTCGGCCATTTTCCCGATCTCATCCATCTTGGCTTCGGGATTGATGACCACGATGCTCAAGTCGGCGTTTTGGATGACGAGTCGTTCAACGGCGGCAGCCTGGAAGCCTTCTCCCGCAGCGTTGGATGCGAAGTCTGCAGCGGGCGCCTCCATCGGCTCCTCAAACATCATTTCCGGTTCTGCAGCAGGCGCTCCTCCAGCAAGATCGAATGATCGTTGTGACGGGGATGCGGCCACGCCACACGCGGTCAGAATAAGCATTGTCGCTAAAGACAGGAATAAAAGGCGTTTCATGGACTTTCTCCTCTCAAGGGTAAGGTAATGGTCTCTTACCCACAGGACGCTGATAACTGCTAAAAAGTTCCTACCACCCTTCTGCCAGCCTCAAGGCGTGCTTCTCTGGCAACTTCGATTGGCGAATGCGCTCCTGTACCTCGACAAAATCGTACTCCACGCGACGCGCCTCCCAGGTTTTGGCTTCCGGGTCGAAGATTGCATATGCCGCGCGTGGGTCACGGTCTCTCGGTTGGCCGACCGAGCCCGGGTTCAGGATCGCACGTTTGGTCAGGGGAATCGCCTCTCCTACGCGAGGGGTGTCCAGTGTGATGCGGTCTCGTTCCTCATCCAGTTGGAACATACATTGAATGTGAGAATGTCCTACGAAACACCAGTTGGTATCGAAAAAATCAAAATTCAAACGGGCGGAGAGCGTATTGATGATGTATTCCCAGACCGGGTCGCGCGGGCTGCCGTGCGCCAAAGTCACATCTCCGCGCACTTTGGGGTTCTCAGGCAGCGACCTTAAGAAGTCCGCGTTGCTGGCAGACAGCACACGCTCATGCCAGACGAGCGAACGGCGTGCGTCCCCGTTGAACGATTCAAATGGCATCCGGCCCAACACAGCCACATCATGGTTACCAAGCAGGCAGGTCAGCATAGGCCGCTCGCGGATCTCCTCTACGCACGCATTTGGGTCCGGTCCATAGCCTACGATATCGCCTAAACACCAGGTCTCATCGACCGGTCCGGCATCTTGTAAGACAGTCTCGAGGGCAGTGTAATTGGCGTGAATGTCTGATATGACCAGAATGCGCATTGGCTCTACTCCAAAAGCGCCGCGACGCGAGCTACGATGGTTTCTGCCACTTCAAACTTGCTTAACAGTGGCAGGGCTTCGCGCTTGCCATCCGCATATAACAGGGTCACCCGATTGGTGTCGACGGAGAACCCGGCATCTGTTGCAGAAATATCGTTGGCGGCGATGATATCCAATTTCTTGGATTGTAACTTAATTGTTGCATTTTCTAATAAATCGCGTGACTCGGCTGCAAACCCGACGACAACCCTGGGACGCTTCTCACCAGCCTCCAGGTCTGTTACCGCTTCAAGAATATCAGGCGCAGCTTCGAGTTCAACCTGCGGAATTCCATCCTTTTTCTTCATCTTGCTATCCGCAGCATTCTTCGGACGGAAATCTGCCACCGCGGCAGCCATGATAAGCGCATCAGCGGTGGCAGACTCCTCCAAAACAACTTCCAGCATCTCCTGTGCCGTTTGGACGGGCACCAAACGAGCACCCACTGGAGGTGTCAAATTGACAGTTGAAATCAGACATACCTGCGCACCTGCGTTGATAGCAGCTTGCGCCAGAGCGTAGCCTTGCTTGCCAGATGACCGGTTTGTAATTACACGCACGGGATCCAACGGCTCGTGTGTGCCCCCGGCGGTGACCACAACTTTTTTTCCTGCCAACAGGCCTTTTTGTCCGAGTACGAGGCGGATATGTCCGAGCAGTTCAGATATCTCTAGCATACGTCCGCGTCCGCTTGCCCCGGAGGCTAAATGTCCCTCAGCGGGTCCAGCCACATACGCGCCTCGGTTGGTAAGCTTATCCAGGTTTTCTTGCGTGGCCGGATGGGCGTACATGTGACTTTCCATAGCGGGAGCAATCAACAACGGACAGCGGGCAGCCAGCGCGGTGATGGTCAGCAAATTGTCAGCCTGTCCTTGCGCCAGTTTGGCAAGCGTGTTGGCCGTACAGGGGGCAATGACCAGCAAATCGGCCTCCCGTGCAAGCCCAACATGTAGGACGTGTGCTTCGCTGCCCCATAAGTCAGCCTCCGTGTAAGTGCGGCGGCCCGTGACCGATTGGAAAATGAGCGCTGTGACGAATTTTTCAGTAGAGGGGGTGAGCATCACATCCACAAGAGCGCCAACCTGCGCCAGCTTGGAAGCCAAATCAGCAGCCTTGTAGGCGGCGATAGAACCGGTCACACCCAATAGAATATGTTTGTCAACTAAAACGGACATCCCCATCATTATACTTACAAAATGAGTGGGAAGTACTTTGTATCTCATATCGATTCCTGGGGAATAAAATTTTAGTACTGCTGGGGCTTGACTTTGATTTCTAAACTTGCTATTATGTCATTAACCGACATATCGGTAGTAAGCATATAAGTCGTGGGAGTTGTATTTTGATGGAGGTTACTCATGTCACAAGATACTCAGTTGGATGCAACAAATGGTGGGAAAGATAATCGATTCCAGTTTGCACGGGGCTGCCTGGGTTGGCTGTATAAGAATGCCCTCGTAATCATAATCATTCTTATTGTTGGAGGGACGCTCTTCTCCCTGGCGCGAGCCGCGGTTTATAAAATCCGGCCCTATGAAAGAGGCCTGCATCTGAGAGGCGGAAGATTTATCGGTATTGATGAGCCCGGATGGCACATTCAGATTCCCTTCGTGGATACTGTTATTGGGGTGATTGTCATTGAACGTTCAGGGACTATTGATCAACTTGCCGCCATGACTGCTGACGATGTAACGATGGATGTTTCCCTGCTATACACTTATCGAGTAACCGACCCCGTACGTTACCAACTTGAAGTGTTAGATCCAGAAAGAATTGTGGCTGGTTACGTGCAGGGCACACTAAGGGATGTGGTTAATACGCGTATGATGGACGAGGTCATGCACAGCCGTGCGGAAATCAACCGGGAGGTGATCAATATCCTGCAGGAAAAAGAAGAACAATATGGGGTTGAGTTCATCCTGATACAAATTCAGAGCGCCTCACCTCCTGGTGAGGTGGTGAATGCTATTAAAAATCGAATGGTGGCCGTAGAACTCCAGGAACAGGCCTCGGCTGAGGCCGCTCAACAACGCACCCTGGCAGACAGCCAATTTTATACTGCACAGAAGAAGGCAGAGGGAGAAGCCTATCAGATTACAAGGCTTGCAGAAGCTCAGGCTGAGTCATTAAGAATTATGCTACAGGAACTGGAGGGGAAAGGTCCTCTGGCTGAGCAGTACATTCAAGTTTTGATCGCCCAGGAACTCCGCCAGAATAGCAAATGGATTATCAGTGATGGTGAGACGATGCCCGTTATAGACTTTGGGGACTCTACCCTTGCCGATCAATCCACAGTAACTGAGCCCTGATAAAAAAGTTCTGAGCCTGTTTGTTAGCCCTTCACCAATTATGTGTCGAAGGGCTAATTTTTTGAATAAAACCTTACCTCATAGCTCTGCATCTGGTCGCCTTCATAGATAAATTTTGCCGAGAAGAATGCTTCCTTTTCCAACCACGGGAAAAAAATCTGATCGCTCTCCCACAGATTGAGCGATGTAAGCTCGTCATCCGGTATCCATTCCAGCCTGCCCTCGGGGGAATCGATCAATTCGGCCGTAAACTCCCTGGCGGTAAAGACGAAGACATACCAGTCATCACCCTTGAAATTCAGAAATATTAACAACCCGTGCAGTTTTGGACTGCTGATATGGAAACCCGATTCTTCCCACACTTCACGCACCACACACTCTTCCGGGCTTTCTCCCGGTTCGAACTTGCCACCGAGCCCATTCCATTTTCCCTGGTGGATGTCGTTGGGCTTTTTATTGCGGTGGACCATGAGCGTCTTACCATTGTTTTTTAGATGGCACAGCGTCGCAAGAATCATAGGACAGCCGATGCCAGCGCATCAAGGCCATCCAGGTCATCAAGGTCGAGCCATTGCAGCATAACCCGGTCGATGCCAGTTTCTGCCAGTTGCGCAAGCTGTTCGGCAATCTGTGTACCTGTTCCAATAATCATGCCCTCATCCCGGAGTTCTTCAACGGAATGTTCCCCATATACTTTACTGGATTCTTTTACCTGTTCTTCAGACCTCCCAAATACACAACCGGTCATCAGGGAGCGGCGCACATCGCTGGGATTCCTGCCCTGTTCTGTCAGCAGGCCGTCCAGGATGCTATTCAACCTGCTGACTTCATCTGATGATGTAGAAACAGCATTCCATTCATCGGCAAAGCGCGCTGCAAGAGGGAGAGTCCGCTTTTCGCCGTTTCCACCGATCAGGATGGATGGCCCGTTGGGGCGAACAGGGCGAGGGAGCAGAAGGGCATCTTTCAACATGTAGAATTCGCCTGAGAAACTGGATTGTTGGTCACTGTGCAAAAGGCGAGTGACCACTTCCAGCCCCTCTTCCATCCGTCGAAAACGGCCATCAATATCTAGAAGTGAGAACCCGAATTTCTCATGTTCGCGAGCCTGCCAGCCTGCTCCCAGCCCTAACGTTAGTCGTCCGCCAGACAGGTCATCGACAGTGCTGGCCATGCGTGCTGTATGAACCGGGTGTCGGAAGGAGAAGGGTGTTACCAACGGACCAAATTCAATGCGCTCTGTGTTATCTGCAAGCCACGTCAGAGAAATCCACAATTCCAGCGAGTCTATATCGGGCGGATTGCTGTTAGTGAAATGGTCTGAGCGATAGAGACCCGCGAAGCCCAGGTCTTCTACTGCCCGGGCAATCTCCTTCCAACGCGGCCAGTTCAACCCATTCTGACCTTCGATCATAATGGCGATGTCCATCTGCGTTTCTCCTCCAAATTATTACTGTTAAATACTTTAGTTTCGCCAAAATAAGATGAGCATTGGAAATCTGGTAGGATTAGTTTGCCAACAA
>JASFRG010000055.1:0-26807 GCA_050115035.1 Anaerolineales bacterium
ACAGAAGAAGTGATCAAGGAGTATGTTAAGCAACAAGGACAAGAAGAATATGAGCAATTACATGTACAGCAACTCGAGTTGTTTTAGCGGACCGATACCCCGTCCGCTTGCGGCGGGGTAGTTCATTCAGATGCCAGGCAACCTGTGACGGTGATATCTTTGAATTCGACATGTTGGGATGCGCCAAAGCCGGTCAGAAAGTAGAAAACCTGCATCTGGCTCAAATCGCCGCTGAAGGTCAGTCCGGCGGGGCTAAGGTCAGGAGGCCCGGGGTGCCATTCCGGATCATAAAATCCTTGGCTCTCACCATTGATCGTTAGATAAGCTTCCCCCATTGATGAACTGGTCTTTTTAAGGTCTATGATAACCTGATAAATTCCACCAGTATTATAGGTGATCCCATCTATATAGCCCCAAAGTTGAGCCTGTGTTGGGCTTACATCGTCGCGATCAAACCAAATGGCATAATTAGCCCAGGAATTGGGTGGCGGGACAGGTAGATTATAGCCATCTTCTCCCTTCCCCAGAGTATTTTGAATAATTATGCGATCATCAATATCGTAGCCTGGCACTCCTATAGGATCGGGAGCGAAAGTATTTGTGAACCATTCAAAATCCGCGACTGCCCACACACCGGCACCATCAAGCGGGTTAAAATCGAAAGTACCGACCTGCCTGACTCCGAACAAGCTCCAGGCTTGGGCATTCTCATCATCCACTAAACCGTTTGCATCGTATGTGAAACTGATTTGCATATCACATGACGACATGTTCCAGACTTGATCGAAGTGACCGAATTCGTTCATACCTTCTAATATAATATCCCCCAATTTTAATGTTGTGACATCTGCATTTTCCCGGGTAAATAAGATCGTTACTAAGACGATTACCAATACCAGAAGGGCTAACAGACCTATTACTCTAACTGATTTCAAGATCGCTCCTGCCGATTTTCATTTTTTTCTTCTTTTTCTAGTAGTGAGCGGTCTTAATATCGACCGCCTCTTTAGCTATCCATGCAAATATATTATGTGGTTTTCCACAATAATTTGCAATGGGCCATTGTGGTGAAACCAGCCATCGCTGACACTTTACACACCTTGCATGGTCTCCTCCACAAGGAAATCTACCACGGCGGCCAGTGCGTCTTTTTCGTCTGCACCATCGGCCAGCGCCTTTTGATAGATATGGATTTGACGGTCCGCGCTGGTGCCGCGTTGCAAAATGGTTTTTATATGCGCGATCTCTTCGCGGCTGCCCAATTCATCAACCACATCATCCACTAAGTCAATGAGCTCCAATGCCAGGAAATTCATCGGCACTTCTTCCTTGATCCCGAAATCGATCAATTTTCCGTGGATACCGTAACGCATGGCGCGCCACTTGTTCTCTGTGATGTGATGCTGGCGATAACGCCGCCAGCTCATGTTATTCTTGCGTAACTGTAGCAGCTTCGCGCACAGGGCTTGGATCAGGGCTGCGATGGCGACGGCATCATCAATGCTGGTGCAAATATCCGGAACACGCACTTCAAGAGTTCCAAACCTTGGATGCGGACGTACGTCCCACCAGATCTTGGTTGCATCCGGTTTTCCGTCCGAATCCACTGCCGAGCCAACCTGGCCGAGCGTGTCCACGAACGTCTGGTATTCTGAAAAGGACTCAAAGTGGGCCGGGATGCCTGTACGTGGAAGCATCTCAAAAACCACGCTGCGATACGACTTTAGCCCGGTGTTACGTCCCTGCCAGAAAGGGGAACTGGTCGAAAGCGCTAGTATGTGCGGTAAAAAGTAACGCAACTGATTCATGATTTCTACCATGCGATCTCGGTTTTCAGTTCCCTCGCCAAAACCGATGTGAACGTGCATGCCAAAGGTCAGCAGACGTTCGGCCACACCGCGCATGCGGTCAAGTACCTCACGATAACGTTCCCCTGCATTTACGTCCTGTTCGAGCCATGATGCAAACGGATGAGTGCTGGCAGCCGCAATATGCATCCCGTTTTTCTCAGCCAGCATTCCGACCATTTGGCGTAGGCGCACCACTTCTTGACGTACCTCCTTCACATTCCGACAGACCTGACTCCCTACCTCGATCTGGCTTTGCATAAATTCCGGTTTTAACTCTTCTTCGGGGAAAATTAGCTTGCCCTGGTCGAGGAATTTCTGCACATAGGAGTGCAAGTCTCGCGTCTCAGGATGGATGATCTGATACTCCTCCTCGATGCCAAGTGTCAGCGGTATGGATTTCATCATAGCCTCCTTTGGACGAGTGAAACGGCCAGAAATAGTTTACCCTAGGTTCGCACCCCTCTGCATAAAACTGGGATAAATTTTCTCAAAGATCTCCGCATCCTTCCCAGTCTCCAGGCCTGCTTCCGTGATCAAATATAAAATCCCCTCGTTTCAAATAATCGAAACAAGGGGATTAATTTGTAGATGATAGATTAAAGGTATGCAGATACCCTTTAATTGATTCCCCTCTGATATTTCTTCAGGAAAGCTTGATTGGTCTAAAACAATACATTTGCGGCGATCACACCAAGGACGATTAGCATAAAAGCTAGCCCAAGTTTCGGAGTTAACAGACTCGATAGAAATCCAGTAGTTCCTTTTACATTTTCGATTAAACTTTCAACAGATTGATATTCGTTCGTCATTTAAGTCTCCTTGAGAAAATTTTGCGAGGTGATATTCACCTAGTATCAACATGACGGACGGAAAGATGAAACGTAACGAGGAATTGGCGCAAATTATTTACAATATTGAAAGGTAATCTTGTTTCCCCGCTTGGCCGGTGTGTTAGAGAAGAAATTATGTCTGTTTGTTTATATGTTTTATATCAGAAAATGAGTAATTATGGCGGATGTGCGTCATGTCGGTATTCAAAACATACAAAAAAGTGTTTACCACTTCGGGGTCAAAAAGAATACCTGTGTTCCTTTTCAACTCATCAACGGCATCTTCGTGGCTGATTGTTCTTTTGTATGGTCTCTCATCTCGCATAGCAGAATATGAATCGACCACACCGATAATTCTGGCACCGATTGGAATCTGTTCCCCTACAAGGCCGTAGGGATATCCTGAGCCGTTATATCTTTCGTGACTGTACTCAATGATTGGAGCTATGTTTTCTAATTTCTTGATAGAAGAGACCAATTGCGCTCCATGTATTGTATGCTGCTTGACAATTTTCCATTCAGCCGCGTCCAATTTTCCAGGTTTATTCAAGATCGAATCAGGAATGCCAATCTTGCCGATATCATGCAACAAGCCACCCCAATAAACTGCCTGTATCTCTTGCTCTGTGTGCCCCATCAGGCGAGCTGTTTGGGCTGCCCATTCAGCGATTTGCTGGCTGTGGCTACTGGTATATGTATCTCGCATGTCAATGGCATTTGCCAAAGTAACGACTGTTTCAACGAAAGTATTTTCCAGGTCCTCATATAAGCGTGCATTTTCGATCACTACCGCAGTCTGATTTGCTAATGTTGAAAGAGTTACCTCGTCATCATATGAATATGACTGTTCGGAACGTTTTGTTCCTACAACAATAAAACCGACCAATTCACCTTTTGTGTTCAGGGGGATGAACAATTGGGCTGGGAACTCGTTTAAATAAACTAACTCTTTCTTCCATAGCGCTTTAAATATAGGATTAATATTTAAATCATTTTTAGCAAGGATTTGATTTTGGGAACCGATCCACTTTACGATAGGATGATTATGGCTGAATTCTAAAGCCGGGCTTTGCGGTACGCCCTTTTCAGAGTGTAAGTAATAATGTTGATCTGAATTGCGTTTGATGAACACAGCTGCATGACCGATATGCATTGTTTCAACCAAATCTGTTAGCATGGTTTGGGTGATCTTATCCAGATCCAGTAAAGATGCAGTGGCCTGACTCAAGCGTTGAATCATCAAGCTGGCGTCATACCTCTCTCGATAGAAGAGTCGGTCAATCCACGATTGTGCAGATTCGCGAATTGGGGTGATAACGACAGCAGTAAGAAAAGCAACAATCACGGATAGTAAAAATATCCTTCCCCCTGAGAAAGCTTCGACAATGTTCAGTGTAAGAGTAATAACCAGGAAATAGACAAGACCCAGAATTGCAGTAGTGATAGTGTATAGTAATCCGATGCGGATTACTATCTGAATATCCAGAAGTTTATGGCGTAAGACGGCGTAGGCAATCAACATCGCGGAGATAGTGTTGGCGGCGATGTCAATCGGATACTTACCCAAATCTGTGAAATTTATCAAAGTGGCCAAAATGGTGATCGATAGTGCAAGGATTAAGTATCGAAACCGATTTTTTTGGTCTGAGTCAAGGGTGCGACGATAGCCATTGGTCAATTCCCACAAATTGTAAAAATTCAAGCCATATCCTGGAATAGCTATAAAATACACCAGGACACCGAATTCATAATGTAACGCCCCCGCATCGAGGCTTGCTTTCTCAATGATAAGCGGTGTAAACAGACTCACGGGAATCAAAAATAGGCCAAACAGAAAAACAAGCGGTGCCCATTTTCGAGGAAAGGCGAATAACTCTTGGATGAAATAGAATATGGCAATGGTCATGATCATCGGAGCAATGGTCATGACACGAAACCATGTCAGCACCTCCAAATGACTGCTTAAGGTCATGAATGCGCTGACCGACCACAGGAACATCGCTAACAAATAGAATTGAAAAATTTTCTGTAAACGAGTCTTGGTTTTTGATAATGCAACGATTACCTCAAGTGCCCCGAATATAATAGCCCCAAGTATAGGGGGAAAATGAGTTAATGCATCATCTAAGCTCATGGTGTACGAGGTATGTTTCCTTTAAACTCTTGTAACTTCTTCATGATCTGGTCTGAGGGCTGCATGTGTGGAGGCTTGATATGGGCGAGATCAGCCCCTTCCTCCTGTTTTTGTTGTATATATGCATTGAATGAACCTGGTTCCAGATAAGTGATTATAAGTGGGGTGCGTCCCAGGATTTCGTCCAGATCACTGAACTCTTCTGTGAGTTTCGATAATTCTAAAGCAAATTTTGACTTGAAATCATCAACTGTAATGCTTTCAGAAGGTTTGGGTTCAAGGTAAATATGAAGATTACCCTCACCATTCTTGAATTCTTTTCGAGCAGCCCAGTCTTGATACTGCACACCGGTTGCTTCTATGGCTTTCCAGATGTCACTTTCAGTGAGGCGAATCAGATTTCCCAGATCGATTACATCGTCAGCGCGCGAGTAAAATTTCATTTGGGGAAGCGGTGAACCGAGTTCTTCGTCCCCCAGCGAAATGACTTCGAAGAGATCTCCAATTCGATAGCGAGTAAGAGCACCGCCGTGAAAATTGGTCAGGACGAACTCATAAATTCCTAATTCCAATTCATCGTATAGTAATGTCTTAGGTTTGTAGGTGGGATCCTCCTTATTTTTTAAGTGTTCATCGATCGGGATAAACTCCAGAAAAACGTTGTCTGGCGTGAATACCATTCCCTTGCCATTCCAACCTTGCATGGCAACATTTCCGCCTTCCGTACAGCCAAAGCCTTGTAGCGGTTTCTTGCCCCAATAGTGTTCGATTTTACTTCCGTAAACAATCGTATCTGCACCACCTGTCATAATGCCTTTAAGATTCCAAATATCCTTGGGAAGGATATTCCGCCCGTGGAGTTTGGCAGTAATGACTGCTTTTATCAACCTGAACAATGTGGCTGGATCCAGCATTTCCTTAGACGGCTTTGTAGAACTTGATTGTTGCTCGAATTGTTCCCCCATTCTTGCCAACACACTTGCCAATCCCATGAAATAATCCATACCTTCACGCATGGCAAGTCTGAATCCGAGTGCTACGCGCTCGGCATACTCCATATTTTCGCCTTCTTCGAGCGAGGGAAGGAACTTTACGTCCAGTTGTTCTTGCGCAGAACGACTGATAAAAGCGGACACATATGGTGGAGGAGCGGTGGCCAAAAGGAATTTATCATTGCGTTCCAGCTTAACATCACCTGTAAAAGAAGCCGATGCCATCAACATGGCTCCCACGGTCAGATCGCCCAAATGGTCATGCATGCTTTTTGTATAGGGGATCCATTTGGGTCCTTTCGTGGAAGTGCGCCCTGATGTACGTACCCAAACATAAGGCTTGATCGGCAAGACATCTTCGTTATGTTGGTCGAAGTATTCTGCGTAATCTTCATATGTGGTCAGGGGGACGTTTTGACGAAACTCTTCAACGCTGGTGGGTGTCTTGTTTCCAAATAATTGTTTACCAATCTGAGATTTTCCCAACACGTTGATTTGTTCGAGCAATAACCGATTTTGCACATCCATGAATTCCTCTGGAGAAAGCGTGAAATAACCGCAATGCTTCATCCAGAGTTCATCCCTTCTTCCCTCTTCCAATAGTTGACGTGAATTCATTTTGATCCTCCCGCATTGGGTTTGATTGCCTGGATCACCAAAGGTTCTGGAACCCAGAAATATTTCGATTTAAGCTTTGTAATTTTTATGTTCTCAAAGCCGGTCTTGACCAGCAGATCGAACCATTCTTCCTTTGAACGCACATTGGAAACCGCCTCTGCTTCTGCCCAGGCTCTATGAATGTTTTCTTTGAGAAGAAAATATATAAATGCGGCAATCCGCAGGAAAAATTTTACAACCGGAGATTTCCATAAGTTTGAGCCCCCAACATCGGCAATGGATAACATCCCCTCTTGAACCAAGATACGCCAGGATTCTGAAAGCAGCAGGCCAACTTCCATATGATGGGTAGCCAGCGCGCAGGTAACCAGATCGAACGATTCGCTTGCATAGGGGATTTTCATAGCCGAGGCGCAAACCAAATCTATCTGGGTCTTGACATTGACGGCAGTTTTTTTCTTTTTGGCGCGCTCCAACATGGATATGGTGATATCTAACCCGTGAATGCGGCTCGTACCGAACCCATTAGATGCCACCGTTATAGGAATAACGCCGGTCCCTGTAGCTAGATCCAGCATTTTTCCCTTTTCGGGGATTGGCGTTGTTTGGAGCAATTGATCGACGAACCCAGCATAACTCCAACCCCAGAAGCGATTAAGTTCGTCGTTGACAACCTCTTCGTATCTGGGCGCTAATTCGGTGAACGTTTCGATTATGTTTTCTTTGTCGTTCATAGTATGATTTTGTTAGTAGTTTTTTCGTATGGAATGTTGAATTTTACTATAGACCCACCTGATGAAAGTACTCTCTATTTCAAACGATTATCCTTTTCTTTTTTTTGTACCACTACCATCTATATTAATGGGGAGTTGTAAATAAAAAGTGCTCCCAGGGAAACGGACTTCATCGTGACCTGCGCTTTCCACCCAGACTTTGCCGCCATGAGCCCGAGCTACGCCACGGACAATCGCAAGCCCCAGCCCAGGTCCGCCGCCTTTGAAAGTCGTCTTCCCGGATGAGTGGATATCGACACTGCCTACCTGGTAGAACTTTTCAAATACCAACTCGTGGTGCTCTGGTTCCAAGCCGATCCCTGTATCCTGAACGGTAATTTCCACCCCTGATATAACTTCATCCATTGTTATCGGACGCGTACCGATCGTTATCTGACCGCCATCCGGTGTGTACTTGATTGCATTGATAATCAGATGATACAGGGCTTTCTGGATTAACTCCGGATCGGCATTGATATTGGGTACGTTATCTGCGTGTCTGGTGATAATATTTATCTTCCGTTTGGAGGCAGCGCTCTCGAAATCCTGTGCCAGACTATCTATTATTTGTTTCAAAAGCACTGGCACAAAGGCAATTTGCAGGTTCTCGGCATCCATGCGCGTGGAATCTAGCATTAAATTAACCACCTCGTTCATGCGGCCAACCCCCTTGGTGATTCCGCTCAGTACATCAACAACGTTGGTGTTGGATTTTATTTCAGGGAATGAATCCAGCAGTTCGACATAACCTTTGATAACGGTCAGGGGAGTACGTAATTCATGTGAAGCGACCTGGATGAAATCCAGTTTGTTGCGGTCCAATTGACGCAGAATTTTGTTGGTTTTCTGTAGGTCTTCAACAGCAACGCGGTCATTGGCGCGGATGCGATCCAGCGTGATACGGATAATATTGTTTGCTAAACGGGGGCTATGGCTTAAGATCGTTTCGAAATCTTTTTTATCCATCTCCAATGTAGTGCAAACACTGGTGGTGCGTACAGTTGCCGAACGAGGTTCGCTTTGGATCAGTGCCATCTCGCCGATAACGTCACCTTTATCTCCCGTGCGCAATATTCGTTCATCTTCTTCATCGCTTAATTGTTGAGTGATGAGTACGCTGCCTTCGGCGATAATATAGAAGACATCTTCCTCTGCGCCTTCCTGACAGAGGATGTGCCCGGCCGGGTAGGTGTGGAAATGAGATAGCTTTGCCATTTCTCGCAATTCGTCATCTTGCAGATTTTCGAATGCAAGCCGCAAAAGGAAAATTTTATCGTGTATGTCTGCGCACATCGTATCTTAATTTAATATAATCAAGTTGGTGAAGACCGTTACTTCATTACTCTTATAGAAGTATTCCAACTATGCGTTTTTTGGGGTTTGGATTATCGTAATTGTCTGGCGTAAAAGCGCGACCAATAGCGGCGCTACCAGGATGAGCATCAGGAAAACGCCCATCTGACTTGTCCAGTTCAAGGTCTCTAGCCAGGATCCAGGTTCTGTCATCCAAAAAAGCTGCCGACCGTTCCAGTAGAAGCTCAGGTGGATCATGACTACGAGCCAGCTGAGCGTGTAGCCTCCCACCAGGCTTGCGAAGCGGTGCCAGATGTTATCTGTGCGCATATAAATGGCAGTTCCAACTGCTAGGATCAGCATGGCTGTAGACTGGATAACGTATTCGAAGGGTGTTCCATGAACTTCGTCATATGCAAAAAGGAACAGCAAGGGCAGTGCGCCGTAAAATGCGAAGGAAAGCAGGGTCCAATCTTTCCAGACCGAAGTGATCAGTGAGTAGACCGGTTTCAGACTTCGGGCCCAGAGCGTGCCGAATATGGCAATGGCAATTACCGGAGTCCATACCCACCAACTCCCGTCCACCCAATATCCGGCGATTGTGCCAGAAAAATCCCGCATATAGAGTGTGATGAGCAGGATGAACCCCCAGTAAGGAAAGACCCATCGAGAGAAATTCTTTACCCAACCAGTTAGCATGGCAAATAGAAATCCACCGATCACTGAAAAGAAGATGCCCAACGCGAGATTGGGCTCGGGCTGGGATGTGATGAAAGGGGATAGTAGCAGGCCAAACAGATAAATTCCCGGAAGCAGTAAAAAAGGGATCAATGCAAGCAGAGTTTCTTTCCAGGAGGCGAGATGGTCAAGGTTTTTAGCATCCATTCTAAGCTCCTTTATGTGTTTGTTTTCATTGAATAAATTAAACAGGGGTGATCTCAAGCCCCTAACAAATCCTTGGCAGCAATTCTCCGGCGGGCAGATCTACTACACGTGTACTTCCAATAGCGGTTTTAGCCACCACCATGCCCGGATGTTCTTCGGTCACACGACCGATAATAGCTGCCTCCTTCCCGTACTCATGATTGCGCATCATTTCTAATATTTCTTCCGCCTGCGCTTCTGGGACGAAGGCCACTAACTTGCCCTCGTTAGCAATATAGAAGGGATCCAGCCCCAGCATTTCGCAGGCTGCATTGACCGCCGGGCTGACAGGCACCTTTTCTTCCTCGAACTCAATGCCTAATTTCGATGCGACCGACAGTTCGTTCAGCACGGCCGATAGTCCGCCTCGGGTGGCATCACGCAGGCAGTGAATGTCTTTGCTGGTAGCCAGCATTTCCTCTACCAATCCGTTCAGCGGGGCGGTGTCGGATTTGATTTCGCTCTCAAATTGCAACCCCTCACGCACCGACATGATGGCGATGCCATGGTCGCCCAGAGTCCCGCTGACAAGGATGGCGTCACCGTGTTTGGCGTTGCTCGGACCGATGTTTACATCCGCGGGGATGACTCCGATTCCGGTGGTGTTGATGTAAACGCCGTCGCCATGTCCCTTTTCGACAACCTTGGTATCGCCCGTTGCGATTTGCACCCCAGCCTGCTTGCAGGCATGCGCCATGGAGGCTGAGATGCGTCCCAGGGATTCCATCTCCAGTCCTTCCTCGAGGATGAAGCCTGCCGAAAGGAAGAGCGGGGTCGCGCCGCTCATCGCCAGGTCATTGACAGTCCCGTTAACGGCTAACTCGCCAATGTCACCGCCAGGGAAGAACAACGGGCTTACTACGAATGAGTCGGTGGAAAATGCTAACCGCTGACTGCTTTTCGTAGAAAAATCCAGGGCGGTTGAGTCGCCTAATTGCGCAAGCAGGTCGTTATGGAATTCCGACGCGAACAGGTGCTGGATCAGGTCGTTCATCATCTTGCCGCCAGCGCCGTGTCCCATCACAATGGTTGGGTAATTTTTTAGGGGGATCGGGCATGTCCAGCCTTCGAAGGAAGGGGTGTCCATATTGAATACCTCGTGGATGTTGCAGTTATATGTATCAATTGTACTATGCCTTAGCTTCCCTGGCCTCAAAGGTATAACCCTTATCTATGATATGGTGAAATGGAAATTCTTGCTTTTTTGTTAGCCCTGATTATGCTTTTAATATTGGTAGACACTGAACAAAGTGATAGAACTAAGGGACTATGGATGAATTGGAGAAGACCAAATATGGCATATAAAATTCTATATATTGAGGACAACCCTGATAACATGCGTTTGTTACAGAAAGTGCTCGAAGCCCGGGGATATGAAGTGCATGGCGCAACCAATGGCCTGGAAGGGGTTTCAATCGCAGAAAAAATCAAGCCCGATATGATTTTGGTTGACATAAATTTGCCAGACATTGACGGGTATGAAGTATCCCGACGCATTCGGGCAAGTCAGGAAAGCGATTTGCGCACTGTGACCATGATCGCTATTACGGCCAATGTGCTCAAAGGTGATGCGGAAAAAGTATTGGAGGCCGGTTGCGACGCTTATATGCCCAAGCCGGTCAATATCAATGAGCTTTACGCCCGCGTGGAGAAGTATCTATCTGGGAATGGTGAGTAGACATGTCTTACATAACTTATTTGGAATGTTATAGTTGTGGGAATCACTTCGATTCGGAAAAAGTTCAAACATTCTGCCCGGACTGTCAGTCGCCGTTGTTGGCCCGATACGATTTAGACGCTGCCCGTGAGAAACTTGACCGGGATGAATTCCGTCACCGCCCCCTTGGCATGTGGCGTTGGCAGGAGTTGCTGCCCGTGCATAAAATAGAGAATATGATCAATCTGGGGGAGGGGGATACGCCACTTCTGAAACTCAATAATCTTGGGCCTGAGCTTGGCTTATCAAATTTATATGTTAAAGATGAAAGCCTGAATCCCACGGGCTCATTTAAAGCACGCGGATTGGCTGCAGCAGTCTCTAAAGCCAAAGAGTTGGGCGTGAAAAAGGTCATCATCCCCACTGCCGGTAACGCGGGTGGTGCGATGGCAGCATACGCCGCACGCGGAGGTCTAAAGGCACACATTTTCATGCCCAATGACACCCCAACCGCTAACATCGAGGAAAGCCGTATCGCCGGCGCAACCGTGATTTTGATCGATGGTCTGATCAGTGAAGCAGCGGGCATGGCGGGTGAAAAAGCGCGCGAGGAAGGCTGGTTCGATGTTTCTACCTTCAAGGAGCCCTACCGGACTGAAGGGAAAAAGATCATGGGATATGAACTGGCAGAATTTTTCGAATGGGAGCTACCAGATGTCATCATCTATCCTACAGGCGGCGGTACGGGACTGGTCGGAATGTGGAAAGCTTTCAAGGAAATGGAAGCCATGGGCTGGCTGAAGAATTCCAATTTTCCCCGTATGGTTACGGTCCAGGCTGAGGGTTGCGCACCGGTCGTTAAAGCGTTCGAAGAAAATGCTTCCTTTTGCGATTTCTGGACGGGTGCTCAGACCATAGCCTCTGGCCTGCGAGTTCCAAAGAGCTTTGCTGATCAACTTATTCTGGATGATCTGAGGGAAAGTAACGGAGCCGCTGTGGCTGTCAGCGACGGGAAGATTGTTGAAGCCCAGAAACATTTGGCTTTCAAAGAAGGTATTTTTGCAGCGCCCGAAGGAGCTGCAACCCTGGCAGGCTTGCAAAAATTAAAAGAAGCAGGCTGGATTGAGCCACATGAGCGGGTTGTGCTTTTCAATACCGGAACCGGATTGAAATATATCCACCAGGGAGGCTGATTAGCGCTTAATTAATTGGTTGCTTTTTGAATAAATTTCAGAATGCCGTAGCTTTTTGGCTATGGCATTTCCTTTTAACGAAACTTCCACCCCCAATTTCACGTATTAAAAATTGTGGCTTTGATTAAGCCTGCTTTTGTTGTACACTCATTATGAACATAAGAAGGAGAATGAAATATGAGAAAACAAGGTCGTACCCAACTTGCACTTGGTGTCATCCTAATCTTGCTGGGCGCATGGTTTGTTGCCCAGCGCACTTTCCCTGAGGTGGCTGCGTTTGCGGATCGCTTCTCAGATTGGCCCTTCACAGTTATTGGCGTAGGCGTTTTGTTGCTGGTACTCGGTCTGATTTTAGGCGCACCGGGTTTGGCTGTCCCAGCTGCGATAGTTTCTGGGATTGGTGGCATCCTGTATTATCAGGATCTAACCGGCAACTGGGATTCCTGGGCTTTCATGTGGACTCTCATTCCAGGCTTTGTGGGCGTTGGTGTGCTCCTGCAAGGGTTACTGGGAGAAGATACGCGCCGCAACCTGAGACATGGTTTGAACCTGATGGTTGTCAGTGCAGTGCTATTTCTAGTCTTTTCAGCCTTTTTAGGTGGATGGGATTTGCTGGGAAACTTTGGCCCGGCGATCCTGTTGATTTTGCTGGGATTGTGGGTGCTCGGTAGCGGATTGTACCGTTCCATTCGTGGAAAAACACAGGAGGAATAACCATGCGACGCGATTACATTTTCTGGGGGGCTGTCCTGGTCTTGTTAGGCGGGTTGATGTTTATGAATTCGGCGGGGATTCGTCTGCCGCGCGGTATCAATCCCATGCAGCTTTTCTGGCCGAGCGTCTTGATCCTGCTCGGCGGTTGGTTCATCTTTAGTTTCTTCGTTCGTGGGAACGTCGAAGAAGAGCAGGTTTCCATCGACTTGCAGGGGGCCAATCAGGCATCCTTGAAATTGAGTCACGGTGCAGGCCGCATTTTTGTAGGCGCTGGTACAGCTCCGGGACAATTGCTTTCAGGCTCTTTTGCGGGCGGCGTAAAGCAAATCACTCATCGGGTCGGGGACAGGCTAGACGCACATCTTGAATCGCGTCCATTTGCCTTTCCTCCCTTCGTTGGCGGCTGGCAGGGAATGGGATGGAATTTCAAACTCAATCGAGACATCCCGCTCACATTGAAACTGGAAACGGGCGCTTCCCAGGCTGAGCTCGATTTGCGTGAATTGAAAGTCACTGATTTGAAAATCAGCACTGGCGCCAGCAAAACCGATATCACTTTGCCTGCTAATGCGGGCATGACGAACGTCAAAGTAGAACTGGGCGCGGCTTCACTGGATATGATCGTTCCGCAGAGTGTGGAAGCCCGCATCCGTGCTGAACAGGGCGTCTCAGCTATCGAAGTCGATACGAATCGCTTCCCATACTCAAATGGTATTTATGAATCTGTGGATTACTTGTCCGCAGCGAACAAAGTTGACATCAAAATCGAAGCTGGGGCAGGACGAGTTGCTGTTCACTAGAATCGATTAGGAGAATTCAAATGAAACGTTTTGACCCTCGTATTGTTATTGGTACATTACTGATTATGGCTGGCGGCCTGGGATTCTTGCAAGCCTTTGGCTTCCTTCAGAGTGCATCTGATATATTTTGGGGCCTGATTTTCCTGGCAGCCGGCGGTATTTTCCTGTATTTATTTGCGGGCGGCTTTGCAAGCGGACAGTGGTGGGCGGTCATCCCGGGGCTTACCCTGGCCGGGATCGGTGTGCTCATCCTGCTGCCTGATTCGCTAGATGATCTGGGCGGCGGGGTTTTCCTGGCCGCCATTGGCCTGAGCTTCTGGCTGGTCTATTTTAGCGGACGTGAACGCTGGTGGGCTATCATACCTGGCGGAGTCTTGTTCACGCTGGCGTTAGTAGCCATCTTGCCGGAGCAATTGTTCGGCGGTACGGATTCCGGGGGCGTTTTCTTCCTTGGTCTGGCAACTACCTTCTTGCTGGTAGCGATCCTGGCAGATATGCATTGGGCGTTTTGGCCTGCTGGGGCTTTGGGCGTCTTTGGTGTTTTCCTGTTCTTCCAATCACAGATTTACCTGCTTTCGTATGTTTCTGCGGCAGCTTTGATTGGCGCAGGTATTTTCATCATCCTGCGTTCTTTCCGATCTCAATAACACGAAAGACTTGGAATCAAAAACGGCGGTTTGATGTAGATGCAACCGCCGTTTTTTGATTCATTGGTTTGGTTATTCAGCAGCAACCACTTTGACATCCGGGAAGAATTGGTGGACCGTCCCGGCAACCCAGCCTTGTAGCGTGGAGGGTAGAAGTGGACAACCCAGACACGCGCCTCCCAACCGGACCTCCAGCTTGCTCCCGTCAAAGGAGACATAATCCACCGATCCGCCATGGAATTGTTCAACATATGCACTGATCTTCTCGACCAGCGCTTTGAGTTGTTCTTCAGATGTGTGGTTATCAGGAGTGGTCATGAGTTTTCCTTTCTCCTTTTTCTCTTACGAGATTTCGCACAATGTTTCGCGCTGACAGTTTCATTTAACAATATCTGGATTTGGCTTTTCGCATCGTGCCAGCGTGATGAAACGGATTCAGCCAGAAGGTTCAGAATGATGCGGCCAGCTTCCGGTTCTTTTACGCACAGTCTGTGTAAATCTCGTTTGCTCATGCGTATAGCCTGAGTGTCATCCTTACAGACTGCTCCGGAAGTATATGTAGCGTTACCGATCACTGCCGACCATCCGATTATACTTCCCTCGATATGATTGTTGATCGTAATCGGAGGACCGTCGTATGGTTTGTAGACCATTTCAACGGTGCCATCCAGGATAAGATACAAGTAATGGGCCGGATCTCCCTGCTCGAAGATAGCCATTTCCGCGGAGCACGAATATGGCTCGAACAAGGGTTCCAGCAAATCCAGGATGTTTTCATCTACACCCTTAAATAAGGGGACAGATTCGAGAGTCTTGAACATTTAAGTGTATATTAGCCATTCTTTTATATACTTTGAAGTGGCATTCTTCCCGATTACCTTGTATTTTGTCCCTATCTGGTCTGCAATACGTCATCCTGCGTTATACTTTTTAGAAATCCATTGATGGGGCATGAGTACTGCCTTGTTTTGGAACTAATCCATTGATCGGTTTAAGTGGCTTCCCTTCTGCCGATGACATATGACCTACAAGGTGGCTCTGATGTTTTTCTAATAGCGTATTGGTAATATTTGTGTATCATAGATATTCTAAGATTTAAAGCAACTTTTTGAACGAGGTTTCATCTAAATGGTAGAGATTGACACAAACCAGGAAATATCCCTGGAAGCGTTGCAGGCCGGTGACCGGGCAGAGTTTGCCCGTCTGGTGGATGAATATTCCACCCAGATTTACCGGCTGGCATTGAAGATGCTGGGCGATGAGCAGGATGCTGAGGATGTGTTGCAAAACACTTTTATGAAGGCCCTGCAATCGATCGACAAGTTCGAAGGACGTTCCAGCCTATCCACCTGGTTGTATCGAATCGGCGTCAATGAAGCTTTGATGTTGCTGCGTCGGCAGAAGCCAACCATTCCGGTGGCGATGGACTATGAAGGCGATGACGACGAGCTTCAGCATCCCACCCAATTCACGGATTGGTGCTGTCTGCCCGAAGAAGACTTGCTTTCGGATGAAGCCAGGCGACATCTGGATAAGGCCATCCGGCGGTTGCCTGAAAAGTTGAAGGTGGTCTTCCTGCTAAGGGATATTGAAGGACTATCCATCCGGGAAACAAGCGGGGCCCTGGATCTGAGCGAAACTGCGGTGAAAACTCGCTTGTTGCGAGCGCGTCTGAACTTGCGCGAACAATTGTCGATGTATTATGGTGAACGGTTGAAAGAGGAGCAAGCCTGATGCCAGATAAAAATTGCAAATCCCTGTTAGGTTCACTTTCAGATTATGTGGATGGCACCGCTCGGGATGAATTATGTCTTGAACTCGAACGCCATTTGGCTGATTGCGAAGATTGCCGTATCGTAGTTGATACCCTTAAAAAAACCGTATACTTGTACCATTCCAACGCCGACACAGACTTACCTGTTACCGTTCGTGAACGCCTGTTCAAACGTCTGAACCTGGATGAGTTCCTGAAAACAAGCTAGATTTAGGCGGAGATAATCCGCTCTTTTTGTAACTTTTTTCACCATATTGCATCTAAACAACGTGACCGACCAGCCTGAGCGCGAAGTATCTGCCCTTGAACTTTTGTTGCAGGGCAAGCTGGATCCAGTTGAGAAAGCGCGGGCTCCCCTGCAAGCTGGGACAATCTGTCCTGCTTGTGAGAAAGGCAAACTGAGTTACAACGGTTTATTGGCCCTGGAATGCCCTGAATGCGGCTATACCAGCAGCGAAGGCGGCGGTTGCACCTGATAGCAAGAATCTTAGCCCCGGTGGGGCATTTATGGAGAAGGCATGACTCAATTACTCAATGATGATATCCTCAATCAGATCCGCGAAGTGTTCGATGGGATGAAGAACCTGGTCCATATCATGTTTTTCGGTAGTAAGGAAAACTGTCAATATTGTGACGAAACCCGACAATTGGTGGAAGAAGTCGCAGCGATCTCTGACTTGATCAGTATCGAAATCTACGATATGGAAGCTGATTCGGACCTGGCTGCCGGATACAATGTGGACAAGGCCCCTGGCGTGGTCATCGCCGCCAAAGAAGGCGATCTGGTGACGGACTTTGGCGTGCGCCTGGCTGGTATCCCTTCAGGACACGAGTTCACCTCATTGATCCAGGATATCCTGCTCGTTTCGAACCGGGATTCGGGCCTGAATCCGCAGACCCGGGAATTTCTCAAAGGCCTGGACAAACCTATCCTGTTACAGGTATTTGTCACCCCTACCTGACCATACTGCCCGCGAGCCGTGGTGCTCGCTCATCAGATGGCGATGGAAAGTCCCATGATCCAGGCGGAGATGGTAGAAGCGACCGAGTTCCCGGAATTGTCGATGCGACACAACGTCAGCGGTGTGCCGCAAACAACCATCAATGATGGTAAGGCACATGTGGTTGGTGCTGTACCGGAACCCAATCTGCTGGCTGAGATTCAGCGCATTTTGGCAGAATAATCTAAATGAGTGGACCGGCTTTCGAAGCGGAACAGGTTGAAACACGCTTGAAGCGTAGTAGAATAGCCGGTCTTTTTGATACAATCAGACCAATGTCGAGACGACAACGATCCAGACGAAAGAGAATTCCTCGCAAATCCAATCTTCCGGCTATGGTTATTTTTGGTGCCGGTTTGATTTTGCTGGGATTGGCAGCTTTTGTGGCCTGGCCCCGTTCGGACGCCAGCGCCGAATTACCGGCTGCATCGGGCGGGTTATCCACGATTCCCGTGGAGGTCAATTACGCGGCTCCTGAGTTGGAGTTGACTGCCCTAGATGGACAGCAATATTCCCTGACGGATTACCTGGGGTCTGTGGTGCTGGTGAACATATGGGCAACCTGGTGCCCACCATGCAAGGCCGAGATGCCGACACTGGAATCTTTTTATCAGGCACATCAGATCGACGGATTTGTGACCGTCGCTATTAATGATGGCGATCCTGAAGATGCCGTAACGGCTTTTGTGCAGGACTATGGACTTAGCTTCCAGATTTGGTTGGATCCCACATATCAGGCCACCGATCATGCTTTCAAGACCAACAATTTACCCAGCTCGTTTGTGATTGATCGTGAGGGAAATGTGCGTTTACGCTGGGTGGGCGAGATAGACCGAGCATCGCTGGAGAAGTACGTAACTCCATTGATCTTGGAATAATTAAATCGTGCATTATCGACTTTTAGCCTGAGCGCTAAGTTGATTGATGGACGGTTTCAGTAATTTATGAGGAGATATGGGCGAACATATTAAGTCCAAAGTTACCTGGCAGGAGGGCATGCACTTCTCAGGAACAGCAAACTCAGGCTTTGACATTCAATTGGATTCCAAAGAAGAAGTTGGCGGGGCGGGCAAAGGCTTTATTCCAATGGAACTGATGGCGCTCAGTATGGCTGGCTGTACCGCAATGGATGTTATCTCCATTCTGCGCAAAAAACGCCAGGATGTGACAAATTTTGAAGTCCGGGTGGATGCCCCACGTGCTGAAGACCATCCCAGAGTATTTACGAATGCGACCATCGAATATTTGGTAACTGGCCACGCTGTGGAAGAAAGGGCTGTCCGGCGTGCGATTGAGCTTACGGCAAAGAGTTATTGCCCGGCACAAGCCATGCTTGGGCAGGTCATGCCGATCGAGTTGCGCTACCAAATTTTCGAGGCAGAAAATGGTGAGAAGAAACTGGTGGTAGAGGGAGGGTTTACCCCACAAGAAGCATAATCGTTTGACTTTTGAATCTGAAAACGCAACCTTGAAAACCTTGGGTTGCGTTTTGCATATCAATGTGGTTTGGAGTTATGCGATTCGGCGGTAGACAATCCGTTGAATTAAACCAATGAGAGCGGGCCAGAAGAGCAGCAAAAGCCAGAAAACAATACCAATTGGAGAAACCCCTAAATTATCGTACCAGAAATCGGCTTGCGGCAGTCCGTAGTAGCTGCGCCAATCCCAAGTCAGGTAGCTGATCGTCAAAGGAATGAAGCTAACAACGAAACTGATAGAAATAGACAATACTCTTGCCCACAAGGTTGAACTTCTCAAGAATAACCATACCCCCGCGGCGATGACGAGGATTGTCAATGCCATCCACAACAGCAGGTAAGGGTTATGGTTTTCATCGAAGATCAGTGAGAAGAAAGCCCCAAATGTGAATAAGCCAAAAGTCAGGCGCGTCCAATCCAGCCAGATATCCTTGAAAAGCTTTTTTAGAGGTTGAAGCGAACGCGTCCAGATCAGTGCAACCAGCGCCGTGATGCCGAGCGGAATCCAGATTTGGTAACCCCAACGGACTCCATAAATACTTATGTTAGTGTTCGACCAGGCTAAAAGCAAAGACCAACCCAGATAGCTATAACTCCACAGGGGAAAACCGCGTACCCAGCCAATCAGTAAGCCGACCAGGATTAGTCCATAAACTGTCATTTCTGTAGTGTGTCCGGAGAGTAGGTTAAGATGATCCACTTTGCCGATCATGCTGGAAATACCGAAAGCCAAGAAGGGCAACATTCCTAATAATGCCTGCCACCGGGTTGACGGTGAAATGTATTCGTCCTGCATAGATAAATTTCCTCCTCGCAGCCAGTTGTTCAGATAGGCATCGAGTAAAGAACCGGGAAAATCGCGAATTTCTCGCAGAAAAAAGGATAACTTTGCCACTTTTCCTTGTGAAGTTATGGTTTCCTCAAAGACAGCCTGCATTTCTTCGCCAAATTTATCCCGGAATTGATGAGGGTAGAGGCGCAAAAGAGCCGCGTACAGGCGATTAATCATGCTGATATTCCCGCGCATTTATCTGTTTTGTAGGTCAGTTGGTGGAGTCAGTTTTATGAGTAAAACAAGAACCATGGCGGTAACACTGGCGGGTAAAAATCCCAAGAGTAGTAAACCATATTGACCTATGGAATTCCCGGTGGTTAGCAAGCTCAACAATCCCCAGCCAATAAAATTGGCTCCAACCCACAAACCGGAACGGGACAAACGTTTCCGAAGTAGCAGCCATTGTCCTGTGCCAATGGATAATCCCATTATGATAAACGCCAAATCTAAACCAAAGGATTCGATCGACCAGATTTGTAGCCAATTAGCGGCGAAGATCAGGAGCAATCCCATAACCCAGCCTGCAACAGTGGCCAATATCCACCAGCCAATGCGCGGCAGATAACGGCGCAAAAGTCCATACTGGAATACACCAATCAAAAGACCGACAATTGGAACGAATGTGTAAGTCAACAGGTAATCTTCGGTAATGTGGCGGACTCCGTTTACATAGATAAAGTCGCCAACAAACCTCGTAATTACTTTGAGAACGATCAGGTCGAAGATAAAGGCAATAGGGATAGAAATTGTTGTTAAAAGGATCCAGGTTGGGTAAAAGACCCACCCCGGTTTTTTGATGATGGTCATAGGAGACTCCTTATATACCTTTGAACGCCAGTGTGCACGCACAACGTTTAGTGGCAGATCGCGGAGTTCACGCAGGAAAAATCCGAAAGCTTTACCATTTCTGTCGTGGTCTTCAATGGCCTGTCTGAATACTGCCTTCATCTCATCACCGAATTGGGCACGAAATTGGCTGGGATAGAGGCGTAAGAGTGAAGCTTAAAGTCGGGTAATCATCTGCTCGGAGAGTTTCCCTGTTGTGCTTTGGGTTTCAACAAATACCACCAAGCAATTACTGCAACGATGGCCGGCGACAGGCTGAAGGTAAGTATCTGTGCGAATGCACTACCGTTCCTCACTTCTGTGAGACTGCCCAGGACTGCCAGCCCCCATCCCAGGATACTGGTAAGGACCCACCAGCCTGCATTGGGGATGCGCCGGCGCAAAAAGACCCACTGACTCAGCCCGATCAACCCGCCGATGGTGGCGAAGGCGAGTGCGCCGTTCCAAAGGTTGAGGAAAGTCACCTCGAATACCCATGTCAAAAGGGTCATCGTGGCAAATACAAGCAAACATCCCGCCAGGGTTGCCAGAATCCATCCGCCCATTTTGGGCACATAAAGCCGCAGCAGGCCATATTGCAAAATCCCGGATATCAAACAGAGTGTCGGGAAGAAGAAATAGATGAAGAGATAATCCTCGGTAAAATGGCGGACTCCATTCACATAAATTATATCCCCTACCCAGCGCGTTACGAGGCCGATGACCGGGAAATAGGCCAGAAAGGAAAGGGCGAATGCAAGGATGCTCACACCCACCCAACTCGGATAGAAATACCAGGCTGGTCGTTTGAAGTTCATGGGCATGTAGGCCTCCTTTGGATGAAGAATAACCCGAATCGCAAAGCCTCTTATGCGGTAGTGAAAGTCTCCTCAGAGATGTAGTCAGCCTTCCTGTGTTGCGGAATCAGATTGATAAGAGCAGGAATTAGCATAAAGAACAAGGCGTTGACCCAACTGGTGAGCGTACCGCTTAGCATCACCCGTCGATAGGTCCAATGATCGTAACCATAGAAATCCCCCCAGCTTTGCAAGGGCAGGACTACCCATTGGCCAACCGCAGCGATCCCGAAGAATAACGTGGCTCCAACAATGAGTGTCCATATTCGTTTTCGTTGATCGACGGCTCTGAAGTAAATCCAGGCTCCCACGATTAGGCAGATCCGGGAGGCGATTTTCCAGGCTTCATCATAAGCGTATTCGTCGAAAATCAATTCCAGATCGAACACGAGGGCACTATAGATCATAAAGGACATCAAAGTCCAGTCTTTGCGAATGCGCTGGGCCAGCAGGCGAGTTCTCGGCCACGCCATCATGAGTAAGACCAATAGGGTGAGGAAAACGAAAGACACCTGCCAGAAAAAACTACCTAACAGCACCGAATATTGAATCCTGGCTGTTAATGTGCGCGTGGAATAATTGAGCATCATTCTTACTTTGTCTGCAAACAAGCCCCAAATTGGATAAACGGCTTGTAGCATAACGAGGCTGATGACCCCAACCCCCAGAAAGGGTAAAGTCCATCGAGGGAAACCAGACCTGATCCCTATAACGAAGATTACGAGACCAGTGATCAGAATGATATAGGTAAAGGTTAACACAATTTTTCCAGAGAGTGTGTTGTACCCCAAAAGGAGTCTAACAATGGACGGGAAGATGGGCAGTATGAAGAGCGCCAGACCTGCTAAAAACTCACTGGTGTTGAGCGGCCTCCAGGTCAGGTGGTTTTGGTTCATGCGGATGCCTTTCCTGGCCCGAAGATACTCTCGGAAGACTGCCCCAGGCCAGTCGCGGATTTCGCGTCCGAAAAATGCCAGCAATTTTAGTGCATTACCTTTTTGGGCTTTTTCCATTGCATTTGAAAATACCATTTGCATTTCGTCACTGAATTTCGTACGAAAATCATACGGGTAAAATATTAGACTTTGGGCATAGAGCCACACAAATATCCGAGTGATAATGCTCATGCGTGGATAGGCTTTTCCTGAGAGATTTTTTTATGTTTCCCAGGCAACAGAATCAACATTGATGGAGCCAGCAAAGCAATCATTAGACAAAGCCAGTCAGCAATTGTCCTGCCGGATTCGAACCAGCGTTCGGTGTTTGGAGGATAGCGCTCGAACCAGGGCCCCCAATTCTGGAGGGGGACAAGATATAATTTGCCGGCAGCCACGATCCACATTGCTAATGTAGCTCCACCAAGTAAAATAAAGATGCATTGGGATTGCTGTCTGGAACGTAAGTAAAGCCAACAACCTGTTGCAAGAACGAGCCAGGCAGCGATCAACCAGGGCTCATCATGCTGGTATTCGTCGAAGATTAAAATTATATGGACCACAAGCCCACCATATAAGAAGAACGAGAATTGAGTCCAATCTTGGCGGATGCGTTTCCATAAAGTGCGGGTGTGTGGCAAAAGCCGGAAAATTGAGACCAAGATAAGTACGGAAAGCAGCACTAGGAGCCAGATGAGGGCTGCCTGCATGCCCTGGATCAATATCCGGACTGGTAAGGACCAACTGCCCATACTTCCAAACCAACCTAACACCAATGGATAAATCCATCCCCAGACTCTCCAGAAGGGGCCATAAAATGTGACTATTACCAGTAGCGCACCAAGATAAGGCGGTGACCAGCGTGGAAACCCTCGGATAATTGCCAGGATAAGCGGGACAATTAAACTGCCTAGAAAAACAATAACCATGCCAATCCCTACCCAATGCGGAATATTATCCAAATTAACTATGCTCACGATTTTAACTAACAAAGTACTCAGCGCAGGGATGAGGAAGATAATCAGTGCTGTCCATAACTCACCTGGCGTAATCGGTGTAAATTGCTCTTGCGTATTCAATCTTGCTCTCCTGGCTTTCAGATGTTCCCGCAAGATCGAAGCAGGCAAATCTTGAAGTTCTCGCCAAAAACATCGAAAGAAGCTTTGCCAGCCATTTTTGGCAGCACTCAAGGCTGCCGTATTGAATACTATTTCCATCTCATCGCCGAAATCTTTTCGGAATTTGGCTGGATATAGAAACAGGCTCTGAGAGTAAAGCCAACTGAATATCCTGGTTAGAACGTTCATGTGGGAGACACATTTTCCTGAACATCGGGCGGAGGCGAATACGGCATTAAATTCAGAAGCGCGGGAGCTATCATGATCAGGAGAAAACAGACCCAGCCAAGGATGGCTGTGCTTGTATCTGTCCAAAGAAAATCTTTTACGTATCTAGTTGGCCAATCTTGGAGAGGGATCAGCACCCAATAAGAGATGGCGATGGTCCACATTGCCCCTGTGGCACCGCCGATTAGCGCCAAAATACGCTGCTTTATTTCATTTGACCGCAAGTATAGCAATGCACCCAATGCTAAGCTAATCCAAGCTATTATCTTTGATAATTCATCGTATTGGAACTCTTCGAAAGCAATTGAGACAAAGAATACAAGACTTCCGTAAATTAAAAAGGAAAATTGAGTCCAATCGCTGCGGATTCGATACCAGAGTTTACGTGTAATTGGAAGCAGGCTAAGTATTCCTACCAAGGCTATCGCACCCACTAAGATTAACAATATCATGCTTAATGCTCCCCCAGCACCGTAAATGACCCGTATCCCAAGCGGCCAAGTTGACCTGGATCCAAAGGCTTGAATGAAGTAGGGGTATGTCCAGGTCCAGGCTCTATCAAATTGTGCAAATAAAAGACCAATCACCAGTAAGACGCCAAGATAGGGTAGTGACCATCGGGGCAATTTTTTAGCAACGGCAAGCCCAACAGAAAAAAATATACATCCCCAGAGAATAAATACGAGAAGAATGTTTGCCCAATTAGGCAAACTAATCCCGGTCGTTAAAAGAATGCTGATGATTGGGAGTAAAAAAAGCATCGGCGCGGCCAGTAATTCCCTGCGTGTCAATGGCTTTTCATCGGCGAATCTGTTCGATGTCATTTTCATCCTCCTCACTCGCAAATGCTCTCGCCACACTGATTCGGGCCAATATCGGAACTCCCGCCAGAGCAGCTGCCAGATGCCTGCTTTGCCGGTGGGTTGGATTTCAATCAACGCAGAATGGAAATCGTCTCGCATTTCTTCGCCAAATGCAGACCGAAACCCCCGGGGATAGATAACCAACAGTGCGCGGTAAACTTTCAAAACTATCCGCGCCCATCCTTTCATGGGGTATCCTCCGCCGTTTGGCTTGCAGCGACACTGACCAGTTTACGCAGTCGTGCCGTTTCGGCGTTCAACGCTTTGCGGCCTTGTTCCGTAAGATTGTAGGCCTTGCGTTTGCGGTTGGTATAGTTGGGAATTGGATCATCCACACGGCGAATCCATTCTTGATCCAGCAAGCGTTCAATAGCGCCATACAAGGTTCCGGTGCTGAGCTTCACACGGCTATCGCTGAGGGCCTCGACTTCCTTTAAAATCGCATAGCCATGTTTAGGGCCGGGTGCGAGGCTTAACAAGATCAAAAAGGTAGGCTCTCTAAGGGGAAGGTTTGATGGGATATCATTCATATGTGTCACCAACTGATATATCGGATAACTACATATTACAGAAAAATAATAAATTTGTCAAGTTTTTTTCGTAGAAAATGAATTAGCGGTTGGTAAGAATACCCTTGCCCAACAAATCCTAAAATCTGATATCACAATGTTAATGGAGATTGGTGCCTCTTATGATAAATTTGGTGAAGATCTTGTTGATCGGATGGGTTTTTGTATTTGGAGTAGCGGCTTGCTCCTCGCGGGAGGGACAGGAGCAGGTTTCAGGTGAAAGGGAAGCGCTGGAAAGCCAAAACTCTTTTATGGATGCGACAAAGATCCCCACCAACCAGATACCTTTGGATAATCGCCCTGAATTCCAGGAACACAGAGATTATGATGAGCTTGAAATCGTAACCCTACTACCTCGAGATGGCATCCCCGCGATTGACAATCCTGAGTTCTTGTCTGCTGAACAAGCCGATGAAGAATACGCACTAGGTGAGCTTGTCATTGGTGTGAACTATGATGGTGATGCCCGAGCTTATTCGATCCCATATCTGTCAAATCATGAAATTGTTAACGATACTGTTGGGGGAAGAAAGATCGCGGTCACATGGTGACCGCTATGTTTTACGGGAATCGTGTATTCCCGCATTATTGATGGGGAAGAGTACACTTTTGGTGTCAGCGGCAAATTGATTATGAATGTACTGGTCATGTACGATCGCCAGACAGAGTCCTTGTGGAGCCAATTACTTGGAGATGCCGTCGAAGGCGAATTACAGGGCTCAAAACTCGAATTTCTACCTTCTCTTCAGACAACCTGGGCTGATTGGAAAGTACGCAACCCTGAGACGCTTGCACTGCGCAAAGGCTATTATGGCGCCCGCGATCCTTATGATTCGTATTATGCATCTGGGCGTGCGGGTGTTATTGGAGAAGCCACAAGTGATGAACGGTTATATGTCAAAGAATTTGTAGTTGGTGTGGAGGTCAACGGCGAGCCGGTTGCCTTTCCATTTAGCGTCTTGAATGCAGAACCGGTTGTGAATTACGAGGTTGGTGGCGAGGCCATCCTGGTGGTTTTCAACGCCGATACCGGAACCGGTACAGTCTATGGACGTGAAATCGATGAGCAGATTCTCACCTTTTCGCAGGTCGAGGAAACTACGATAATGGATGCGGAAACAGGCACCACCTGGAACGGCCTCACCGGAGAAGCAGTTGATGGGTCGTTGATTGGAAATACATTGCCCCGATTCAAAAGCACCTCCAGCTTCTGGTTTGGATGGAAAGATTGGTATCCGGAATCAGAAATCTATGGGCTGGACAATTGATGACCGCAAATTGTTTTACCATCTGGAATTATCGTCTTCGATCATTTTCCCTTCGGATGACCTGCCAGCATTTTTTGCAGGTCACGGCATCGATATTCTCTGTCGCAATCCCTTCAACTTCGGCACGATGGGCAGCTTCACGATCGCGCGGATTGCAGGCCACTCTGCCATCTTGGTTCAAATAGTGTAGATCGCGGCGGGAACGTTTTGCGTGGTTATGTGAACTCATTTTATTTTTTGCCATTTAGCTGAGAATCTTTTGCTCACCAAATTCTTTATACAACCAAATATACAGTGATTAGTTCAACCTCACTGAACCAATGACTTTCCGGTGTTTTTAGTGTGAAAAACAGATGTGAAAAACACCCACAATCACTGCAACCGAAGCCCTGAAGGGGAATCATCCCGGGCACACCTATAAGAACTCCAGCCCATTCGTGTTCGAGATGTTTTTCTGCGTAACTGACCCAATCCTCCACCGGGGTCACGTAATCGCGCAGATAGTCTATGTGCCAATGTGTTCGCTTGTTCAAGCGCAGGTGACGGGAGACTCGTGCTTGCACGCCACCTGGCCCGAAGGCGCTGCCGATGTAGAGGTAATAGCCGGGTTTCAGGTCAAGTTGTCCCCAGC
>JASFRG010000056.1:0-26483 GCA_050115035.1 Anaerolineales bacterium
AGGTAAATGCTCCGGGTTGATTCCTGGCCCGTTATCCGAGACACGCACCCAGGCGTATTCCTCTGTAATTCCAGTTTCAATGCAGACCATTTTATCGTCCCCTTCTGTGTACTTGATAGCGTTTTCAATCAGGTTACTGACCATTTGCAAGAGAGTTTGATAGTCGCCCAACATCCGCGCTTCGGGCAGGTCGCCGGTTTCCAAATTAACATTTTTGCGGTCGGCCAGCGGGACGAGTCGCTCGATTGCATCCACGGCTACATCGCTCAAATCCAATGGAGTTTTCTCAAGTTTCATCTGCTCATTGTCCATACGCGCCAGTGTCAACAGGTCGTTAACCAGGTGCGACATGAACTCATTCTCACTATGGATGACACGCAGTGCACGTTCGTATTCCTGCTGCGAACGGCGGGCTTCTAAGGCGCGGCTGGTTTCCAGGTTGACAATCGTCAACGGTGTGCGTAGCTCATGACTGGCATCCGCCACGAATTGACGCTGACGGTTGAAGGCGGCTTGCAGGCGAGCCAGCATATTGTCAAAGGTATTTGCCAGTTCACCAAGTTCATCCTTGCCTTCCATGTTGATACGCCTACTCAAATCCGTCTCGCCGATGTTGCGGGCTGTGTGTGTGATGGTTTGGACAGGGCGCATTGCCCGGTCTGCCAGCCAGAATCCTCCACCCGAAGCAATGAGCAACGTCATCAGGCTTCCAACGATCAAACTGGTAAGCAGACCTTGCATGCGTCCGTTGGGATCCAGTGGTCCGCCAAGCACCAGCAGGCTGGTTTGCCCTGACTCGCCAAAGATGGGTGCTACCACATAGGCGTATGCATTGTTTTGGTCTATCCAGGAGGTAACATTTTCGAATGTTTCTTCATGCTCCGAATGGTTTTGCGAAGCCTGTATCGCGATCTGAGCTACATCATTTGTCGGGAAGTTACCATAACTGGCCAACACCTGGTCGTTGTGGCCAATCAAAGCAAGTGCTTCCGTGTCCTCCAAAATATCTTCAGGGAAAACCAATTGGCCATCCTGTTCGCTTAGTGAGGTACGTACAGTTTCCTGCAATCTGGCCAACTGACGTTCCAACCTTCCTAATGCATCATCCTCCAGGTCGCGCGCCTGGTTGAAATAAATGAATGCGCTGAAGATAATTAAGACCAGTGCCAGAATGGCCGTAAACCACAGCAATAACCGGAACCGGATGCTGTGAAAAATGGTCGGCATTTTTAGCGCCCCCCAGGTTCGCGCAAACGATAGCCTGCGCCGCGGATCGTTTCAAACAATTTGACTTCATACGGATCATCGATTTTGCGCCGCAGCCGACGGACATAAACGTCGACAACATTTGATGTGACCACATGATCGTAGCTCCACAGACTGGATTCAGCCATCTCGCGCGAGATAATGTGATTGGGGTGACGCATGAAATATTCTAGCAGGGAATATTCTTTGGCTGTTAGAGCAACTTGTTTTCCGGCACGCTTGACCGCATGAGTGGCTGGTTCCAGAGTCAGGTCGCCGACTTGTAATAATGCCGATTTGTTGGACGACTCTCTTCGCAGCAATGCTCGGATGCGGGCACGCAGTTCGTCTACCTCAAAGGGTTTGACCAGGTAGTCGTCCGCGCCACTGTCAAGGCCGCTGACGCGGTCGTCCAATGCATCACGGGCAGTCAGCATCAGGACAGGTGTGTTGATGCGTTTGTTGCGAATGTCCCGGCACACGGCCAAACCATCTTTTTCGGGCAACATGATGTCCAAAATGATGATGTCGTATGTCCCCATCAAAGCCATTTCTTCACCGTCCAATCCATCGTAGGCGGTATCAATAGCGTAACCGTCATCTTCGAGGGTTCTTCGCAAAGAATCGCTTAATCGTTTGTTGTCTTCAACAACCAGAATACGCACGTTCTTACTCCAATATTCACCACTGATGGACACAGATAAACAGTGAAGTGTTGATAAATAAAACTCTCAGTTATTTTCATTTGTTTATCAGACAAATAACGTTTATCTGTGGTTTATTTTGCACCTAAATTCTAGCACGCAAATATGACTGGGGCATGAACAGTTTTAAAGAGTTACTTTTCTTCTTGACAATTTCCACACAATTCAGTTTGAAGGTTTCATCTTAGCGTCATCTTCGGTTTGTATACTGCCACTATCAAGAATACCGAGGTGACCAATGAAAAAACAAATTCCCGCTTTTTTTGCCGCGATGATAGTAACCGGTTTCATTGCTTTGGCAATGATCGTGACCAGTGCAAATGCTTTGTTGAATAAAAACGGAACAGTCGTATCGAATGACCCGGCAGCAATCTCTACAAATACAAATGTAGATCAGGCACAGGTCGAGCAAATGCAGGCACGCATCAATGAATATCAGCAGCGCGAAGCACAGTACCAACAATTGTTGCAAGAAGATCAGCAACAACTTCAACAATACCAACAGTTCGTTACAGCCATGCAACAAGCGGGTTTGATACAAATCCGTCGCGACGGGACGATCCTGATCAATACCCGACGTCGCGGAGATGATTAATATTTTAAGGAGATAATCTGATGAAATTATATAAAGGCTTTTTACATTTTTTGATCACACTTGTCAGCACATTTGCTTTCCTGACCGGATGGATCACCCTGGCGCACTCACTCAAACCGATACAACCGGTCAAGCAGGAAGCGCTGGCTCCACTGGAGCCATTACCCCCGGTAGGTCTGGTAAAGAATTCGCCATCATCTAATGGACTAAAAATCTTCTCGCCCGCGCCCCGCGTACGTTCCAGGTCCATGTTTGTGACCAGAGGTTCCTAGGATGGAAAGCATGGACACTTTTAACTTTCGGGCCATGAATACAAATATATTGCTGGCCGCGCAAGGGAGCTCCAAAGATGTGGAGGAAGGCTTCCAACGCGCGCAGCAATATATTGAAGCCAGTGAGCGCCGTTTCACGCGCTTCTCTGAAAGCAGTGAGCTTTCCCACCTGAATCAATCCAACGGTACCTGGATCCATGCCTCTGCAGAAATGACCTTTGTTCTCTCGCTAGCGAAGCAATACAATGAACAGACGAGCGGATTATTCAATCCAGCCATTTTGCCGAATCTGGAACAGGTGGGGTACGACCGCAGCATGGATTTGATCCGTGCTGAAGGGGCCCAATTACCCTCCATACGCTTCGCAACGGACCCTGGCCTGCTTCCGTTAGATGGGCTGCTCATCGACCCGGACGAGAATCTCATCTTCCTGCCACACGGCATGCGGCTCGACCTGGGCGGCATTGCCAAGGGTTGGATCGCCGAGCAAGCGGCCCTGGTCCTGGCAGAACATTCGCAAGCCTGTTTGGTCGATGCGGGCGGGGATATATTCATGGTGAGGTTGCCTGAAGGGGAGCCTGCTTGGCAGATCGATCTTGAAGACCCTTTAAATCCCGGTCGGTGCCTCACCAGCCTGAACGTCCCGTCCGGTGCGTTGACAACCTCATCCGTTGTGAAACGCAAATGGATGCAAGGCGAAACGCCCCGTCATCACCTGATCGATCCACGCACAGGTTTACCGGCAGAGACAGACTGGTTGAGCGTCACGGTCTTTGCCCCGCACGCGGACAAGGCTGAAGTCTTCGCCAAGGCACTGCTGATCGCTGGGCCACAGGAAGTAGAAATTGTGGCGCACAACGCGCCGGAAATATCATATCTCGCAGTTGACCGCGGAGGGAAAATCTGGGGTTCACTGGAAAGTCTGGAGCTTATCAATGGCTAAAATGACCGTAAAACAGAAAAAGGGGATGATCAACGCACTGCTATTATCTATCACGCTTGTTTTAGGGGCTGGGGTGGCAGCTACGCTGCTCTTGCTGCCGCAGATCGCTGCTGGGCAAAGTGTGCTTGTCGGCTTGAAGCAGTTGTTCGCCAGTGACAGTACACAAATCTGGTGGTACGTGACCCGTTCGGCAGGCATCATTGCCTACTTACTGCTATGGTTCTCAACCGTATGGGGGCTGGCAGTTCCTTCTAAGTTTCTCAACCGGGTTCTGGCGCCAACCTTCACTGTTGATTTTCACGAGTTCATCTCGTTGTTGTCGATTGGGTTCACACTTCTGCATGTTTTTGTGTTGACGATTGACCGCTTCTTGCCTTACACCGCCCTGCAAATTCTGGTACCGTTCCTGTCGCCGTATCGCCCATTCTGGGTCGGGCTGGGTGTGATTGCCTTTTACATCACTTTATTGGTGACAATCACGTTCTATCTGCGCGGCAGGATTGGGATGAAATCCTTCCGCAGCATTCATATGCTCAGTTTGCTCGGATATTTGGGCGTGACCTTGCATGGCATTTACGCAGGCACGGACTCGCCCTTAATGTCCATGCAGTTGCTATATAAAGGTACCGCCCTGGTGGTTGCTTTTCTGACCATCTATTGGATCGGCTTGAAATTTGTGCAAAAACAGGAAGCGAAAAAGAAGGCTTTGCAACAGCGTTTGCATAGACATGTGAGAGCGCATGCTCGATAGAGAATGGGTACTGGTAATGCATTCCCCTCGCAAAGTGCAGGGGAATGTTATGTTTTATTTCTATCGGGTTATTTCTCGCCCCAGTGAATTGCGATGGTTCCAAACATCAAGACTTCGAAGTTGATGCGTTTGAAGCCCACCGCCGCCATACGAACCACTAATTCTTTGGCGGTGACGAACTCTTCGGTTGAGTCAGGCAGATAGTTGTACGCATCTTTGAAGCCGGAGAGCAACCCGCCCAGCAGGGGAATGACCACATGCATATGTAACCAGATAAAGGGGGAGAGCAGGTTACGTTTGGGTTTGGTGGTGTCAAGGATGACGATGCGACCACCCGGTTTGAGCGCCCGGTATTGTTCTTTCAGCGCCTGTTGAATGTCTCCCACGTTGCGCATCAAGAATCCGGAGACGACCGCATCGAAAGTTTTATCCCCAAAAGGAAGATGCCGCGCATCTGCCGCGGACCAGGGCAGGATTCCGTTTTGTTGGCCGACTCGCATCATTTCGAGCGTGAAATCAGCTGCGACAACTTTTGCGTCTGGCTGTTGATTGATTACTTCCCGTGCAAGATCTCCAGTGCCAGCGCCCAGGTCCAGAACGCGCGCACTTGACGTCAGTTTCGCCTGACGGATAACCTGTTCTCGCCAGCGTACATCTTGCCCGGCTGTCATCAGACGGTTCATCAAGTCATAGCGATGAGCGATACGTGTGAACATGTCCTGCACGTATTGGCCGCGTTCTTTTCCGGTAAGGTGGGTCATAAGTTGGCTCATTATACACGTGATATACTCGCGGACATTGTTATAAGCGGAGTTCTTATGTCCCAATCCGGACAACCCTTAACCCGATTTCAAGTTTGGATGCTGGCTTCACGCCCCAAGACACTGCCTGCTGCGGCGTCGGGCGTGGTGACTGGCACTGCACTGGCTTTGCATGACGGTCATTTTCGCTTCGGCCCGGCGTTGGCGGCACTGTTTGTGGCGCTGTTGCTGCAAATCGGCAGCAACCTGGCTAACGATGTCTATGATTACGAGCGCGGCGCGGACGCCGGCGAACGGCATGGCCCCATGCGTGTGACACAATCACAACTGCTCACTCCTGGACAGGTCAAGGTGGGGATGTGGGTGGTTTTCGGGTTGTCGGCTGTTTTGGGTTTGTATCTGGCTTTTACGGCAAGCTGGGTCGTCATCTTGATTGGGCTAGCAGCCATTTTTTCGGCGATCGCCTACACAGGCGGGCCGTTCCCGTTGGGCTATTATGGGCTGGGGGATTTGTTCGTCTTTGTCTTCTTCGGCGTGGCAGCGGTGACTGGGACTTATTACGTGCAAGCTGGTTCGGTCAGTGCGCAAGCTTGGTGGATGTCTCTGCCGATTGGTTGGATGATCGTGAATATTCTAGTGGTCAATAATTTGCGCGATATTAAGGCCGACCGCGCGGCGGGCAAACATACGCTGGCGGTCCGTTTCGGGGAACAAGGTTCACGGGTGCAATACCTTGTTTTAATAATCGCTTCGTATTTAATTGTTCCAATCCTAGCTTTTTTCGTTGTTTTGCCCTGGGTGAGTATGTTAACCTGGCTCTCGATTCCACTTGGGTGGCGGACCTGGCAGGTTGTGCGGAAGCAGGCCGGACGTCCGCTTAACGAGGCGCTGGCAGGCACTGGTCAGATAACATTAGTGTATAGTCTGTTGTTTTTCATGGGGATGATGTTGGCATAATTTCATACACAAATTGACAGAGTGAAATCAATTCACGAACTTCCACGGACAGAGTTTCCGTTCCATCCAATCCACTGTAAAGTACAGCCCCAATCCCAAAAGTGACATTGCCAGCACACCTGCGTACATGGCGGGATAATTTAGCAACGTACTCCCCTGATAGTAGATGTAATATCCCAGCCCTCTACGCGTTGCGAATAATTCGGCGATGTACAGCACTGCCACTGCCGTGCCCACGGACTGGCGAAGCGCGGTCAGAATAGCTGGCAGACTGGCAGGCAAATATACAAATCGGAACAACGCTCTTCGTCCTGCTCCCAGGCTGCGCAGACTTTGCAGCAGTTGTGGGGCCAATCCTGCCGCCTGGTCACGCACCAGCACGACAATCTGGAAGAACAAGATCAGGAAAATGACGGTTATCTTCGCCAGGTCACCGACACCCAGGAAGAGCAGTACAACCGGCACAAAGACAACTTTTGGAATGGGGTACAGCAGATAAATAATGGGGGAAAAGATACGGTTCAGGCGCCTGGATCCGCCAATCCCCAGCCCCGCAGGGACCGCCGTCAGCACTGACAGCAGCATTCCCGCCAACACGCGCCACAGACTGGCTGCAAAGTGAAGAGGCAGGTCCTTGCCAATTTCTTCGAAAAAAACTTTTAGAACAACCAATGGGGTTGGCAAAATCGGGCGATTTACTAGCATGCTCGCAATCTGCCAAAGGAACAAAATACCCAGGGATGCAAGTAGTATGTCACGCCGTTTCATGGGACAACTCCCTGCGTAACCTCTGGCACAATGTTTGGTACTTTTTGCTTTCGCGATAATTTTGCTGTTCCACCATTGGGTTATCGAAAACACGTGCTTCGCGATTAGGTGGCTCCCTCAGCAGTAAAATCTTTCTGCCCATCGCAACAGCTTCTTCTATATTGTGAGTCACGATGACCAATGTAATTCCGCTCTCAGCGCATAGTTCCAGCGTCAGACGCTGCAAATCTTCGCGGATGACAGCATCCAGTGAGGAGAAGGGTTCGTCCATTAACAACAGGTCTGGCTGCAAGGCCAGAGTGCGAGCGATGGCAGCACGCTGACGTTGTCCACCGGAGATTTGGGATGGGTATTTCTCCGCAATGGATGCAATCCCGAGACGTTCCAACCAGGGCGATACATCGCGCTCGGGACTGTAGTCCTGCGGGGTGTGGACTCCGTCCGCGCCATAAAAGTTGCGCACTTTTAATCCCAATTCCGCATTCTGTCTTACAGTGGCCCAGGGCAGCAGCCCATAATCCTGCAGGATCAACCCTGTGCGCGGACGGGGACGAGTAAGAAGCTGATCGTCGATCAGGATTTCGCCTGATGTCGGGAATTGCAAGCCTGCTAACAGGTAGAGTAATGTGGTTTTTCCACAGCCGGATGTGCCAAGCACAGCCCAGGTCTCGCCGCGCTGAACCAGCCAGTTAAAATTTTCGAAAACAGGTTTTGATTGCGGATAGCCAAAGGATAGCGCACGGAGTTGAATCATTGGTAATCTCAAGCAGGTAGAAACAAAGTCGGTAGATTACGGTAGATACGCGTCTGTTACCGAATCTGCATAGACGACGTCCGCATCCAGCATGCCTTTCTCTTTGGCCCAACTGAGCGCGTCATTCCATTCGTCTTCAGTTGGCACGCCTGCGGCTGGGAAGGGTGGAACCTTGTAGGCTTCCAGTAACGGCGCTGGGACGATATTGGCATCGCTCAGAATGCCGGTATATTGAGTTGGGTCGGCGTTGATCAGCGCCACAGCTTCATCGATTGCAGCCAGGAAACCCCGAATGGCTACGGGGTGTGCATCGATCACATCCTTTCGGAAGGAGTAGATGCTGAAACCGTACTCGGGGTGGTTGGAGTCGTCCATGACGATAACTGCACCGGATTGCACGGCCAATGCACCGAGCGGATCGGGCAATGTACCAGCGGACAATTCACCCGAGGCCAGCAGCGACATGCGGTCGGGAATCTTGGGGACGGGAATGGTGACAATCTCGTCGGTGCTCAAACCCTCGGATTCCAGCAGACGCTCAGTGACATATTCGATCACAGTGCCTTGTGAAACACCGATCTCTACGTTTTTCAAGCCATCCGGTGTGGTGATGCCGCTTTGTCCCGAAGCCAGGATGAAGAAGTGCCCATACCCTACAGTGGGGCGCAGCGCATAACGTACGGCCTGCACCTGCACAGACTCCTTATTGAACTGCATCACAGCCAGCGTTTCATTGATTGTGCCGTCCACCTGACCTGCAGCCATCAACTGTACGCGCTCCGGTGCGGACGCCACGGGAATCAATTCAACCACAACGTCATGTTCTGCAAAAAGCGCCTGCTGTTGGGCAACGTAGAGCGGCAGGGTGTCGATGATGGGCAAAACGGCGATTTTAAGAGTGGCGTTTTCAGTCGGAAGTACAGCTGTTGGTCCGCAGGCTGTGACAAGGATTGCGATTACAGCAATAATAAAAAAATATCGAAGCCTCTCCATATTTCAAATTCTCCTGATTTTATGGCTTGCACCTTTTCTTGATTGGCAAGGATGGATTTTATCATGACGGAGAGAATCAAAAACGACCCTTTTCGGGACGTTTTCATTCCTGAGTATAAAAGCAGAACTAACTCTGTGAAAATGTATCGATTAGCAGCTTAAAGTTTCCACCGACAGGATACAGAATCGGGCAGGTGCAGCCACGCTTGATGTATTCGTTTACCTTGGCTTTGGCTTCCTCTGGTGTGCCGGAGGCGGTGATCTTGTGAACCAACTCATCCGGGACCAAGTGCTTGGCCTGATTGATCTGTTCCTTGGTGGCGGGCCAACCCAGGATGGACTGGATTTCCCCGACCACTTCATCCGAAACGCCCGAAGCCTTGGCGATGTGCGGTTGCTGTGCAAGGTACTGGCAGAGCAGCATCTTAGTGTAGTCGATGGCGGTGTCGTGATCGTGGTCCACCGAACAGACGATCAACTGTGGGCGGTCGAGGTCGTCCAATGTCCGGCCAGCTTTTTTCGCACCCGTTTCGAGTTGTTCCAAGGCATGGTCATTGTACTCGGGTGGGACACAGTAATTCAGCACAGCGCCATCGGCGATCTCGCCGGTCAATTCCATCATCTTGGGACCGGTCGCGCCGATCATGATAGGGACATTACGCGGTTCGCGGCGTCCGTGCACAACGTCCAGTTCGATGCCGTCCACGTGGTGGAACTCGCCGTGGAAGGTGACACGTTCCATGTTCAGCAGGCGACGTAGCACTTCGACGGTCTCGCGCATGGCGGTCAACGGTTTTCGGCGCTCGATGCCGACGTTGGCAGCCAATGGGTCCCACCAGGCTCCGATGCCGCAGATGATGCGGTTTGGGGCCAGGTCATCCAGTGTCAAAAAGGTGGCCGCTAAAAGCCCGATGTTGCGTGTCCAGTTGTTGATCACGCCTGATCCGACTTTCAGTTTATCGGTCACAGCCGCATAGGCAGCCATCGGTACGATCGCATCTCGCACCAGGCGTGACTCAGCCTGCCAGACGGCCTCGAAGCCTTTCTCCTCGGCGTAGCGTGCATAGTCCAGCCCGTCACGCAGGTCATGCGAATCTTGCAAATAAAGAGCGACTCTCTCGGTCATGCAGTTTCCTCCACGATTGAAATATCCTCGAACTTCAGGCCTTCCTGTTCGAGCACCATATCCAGGTCCTCCGGCAGGTCAAGATCCAGACTCAAGGAAGGCAGGTTAACCACCTCCAGGCGAGCGCCAGCTTGCCGGGCGCGTTCGCAGTGACGTTTGTAGGAACCTGGTCCGAAGTCATAGTTTATCAGACCTGCGGGACAGATCAGCAGCGCGTTGGTCCCTTCCTCGCGGCGGTCAGGAGCGATGACCACCACCGGCGGTTTCTTGGCGCGCTCGACCAGTGCCAGGATATCTGTACGGGTAATCAATGGCAGGTCGGCGGGCAACACCAGCACACCACGGGTGGCGTAAACTTGTGCCACCACAGTAGCCCTAGTCAGCGCTGTGTTTAGTTTTGGGGATCCCGATGTTTCGCGCACTGTGCGTGCCCCATGCTCGCGCGCCATGGATAGCGCAGCCGGGTCGCGGCTGACTACCAGGATTTGTTCTATTTCTTTCAGATCTGTCAGGGTTTGGAGTGTATGTTCCAACAAAAGTTGGTTGAGATGAGTTCGTTCGTCTTCCGATAAAGCTCCGGCTAAGCGCGACTTTCCGCGCCGCAAAGGTTTTACAGGCACAATTGCCCAAAGCGTCATTTGTTAATCCTCCTAATAAAGTGTAGCACATCTGTAGCCAATCTAGCACGTTTTGTTAAGGAATTCATAAGTGTATCGGTGGTTAGCGTAGGAACGTCAATTTGCTCTGCCAGTTCTTTATCCACGTTGTCTAGAACAAAGACAGTTAATAAACCTCGATAATGTTCCGCAACAGCCAGTGCCGAGGGTTGGATACCCAATTCTGCATACATCTTGGCTGCCGGGCCTTTGACTGCCTCTCCGCCGATGATGGGAGAAACGGCGATGATGGACGGTGGACGGCTGACCATGGACCGAAGATCCAGGATTTGCAAAATAGGATCGATGCTGACCCAGGGGTTCGATGGGCAAATGACCACCGCGTCAGCGGACTTCAACGCTTCCAGCGCACCCGGGGCTGCTTCCGCTGTCTCGACACCTTCAAAGCGAAAACCCTTAACCTTGGGTTGACATCTGCGATAGACGAAATATTCCTGAAAGGCCAGTTGACCCTCGTCCGTCTCAACGATGGTACGCACAGGCTGGTCTGACATTGGCAGCACCGTCGGCCCGATGCCCCAGGCTTTGCAGAAATCACGCGTGATTTGCGAAAGTGTTTGCCTCTCATTTAACCGCCGCGTACGCTCAAGATGGGTGCCAAGATCTTGATCCCCCAGATTGAACCAGCCCGGTCCGCCCAACCGTTTGGCATTCTTAATGGCCTGCCAGGATTCGTTTACACGTCCCCAGCCGGTTTCGGGATTTGCCAACCCTGCCAGCGTGTAACAGACCGTATCCAGGTCAGGTGAGATGTACATGCCATAGTGTTCGAAGTCATCGCCCGTATTGACGATGACTGTAAGATCTTCGGGGGGTAGGATTTGCGCCAGCCCGTGAGCCAGTTTCGCGCCGCCCACGCCGCCGGCAAGAGCGACGATTTTCATATTGTTATCAAGATTTCATCTATCGGCTTTATTGCCTTTTCCCTTGGCTCTCCCTCGGCATACCCCAGAAAGAACATCGCTTGCGGCTCCCACGTGTCAGGCAAATCCAATACTTCGCGAACAGTCTCCTGTGCATATAACGGCCAGCAAATCCAGTTGCCACCTAAGCCTTCAGCATGTGCAGCCAGCAACAGTTGTAAGCCTGCCGCTGCCACTGATTGGATTGCCATCGTTACTTCTTCCGGTTCCACTCCGCGGACGGCGGTCGCATCCCGACAGAGCAGGATAACAACCGGAGCCTGATCCAGGCGGCGCACAGAACGTTCCGCTCGCGCATTTATTTCCGTTTCGGGTGCACCTGCAGTGGTCATATCTTGTAACATCTTCTTGGTGAGTGCTATTCCCAGGAGTTTTCTTTTGTGTGTATCTATTACCATGACGAAATGCCATGGTTGTAGGTTATGGGCGGACGGGGCGTATGTTGCGGTTTCGAGAATCCGCTCGATAACGGGAGCAGGCACAGGGATGGTCTTGAAGCGGCGGATCGAGCGCCGGGTCCGCAGGAAGTTGTGCAGATCAGTGTTCGTCAAAGTGATCCGGCTTGATCTTGTAAATGATCCGTTTTTGGTCAGGTCTGTAATTCCAGGGCTTGCCCGTATATCGGCGGCTGAGCAGGTCAATGTGCTCATCACCGCCTTCGGACGTGTAGCTGACCACTTCGCCGCGAATCCCCAGATATCGGTAAGGGTCGGATGGATCCTGAATGACCAATGCAACCTTGGATCGCTCTTTCATATTGCGGTCTTTAATGCGGCCTTCATTGGTATTGATCAGGATATGGTCGTCATCATGGTCGAACCAGACAGGTGTGACCTGCGGTGATCCATCGGGCATAGTTGTAGCCAAATATAAAAAGGCTTTTGTCTCAGGCTCTAAAAGATCAAGAAAATCTTTGGGAAAGTTCATCTGTCCTCCACCGGGCAAGGGATGTAGAGGGTGCGCATTTTGCTGTAAATTTTAAGGATGGTCCTTATATCCTCGTCAGTACATCCCAGTATCAACTTTATTTCTGCGTCTCTATCGATTGTATCGAACGTGCATAAGATTCCCGTAAGAACGCGATTTTTCTTTGAGCCTATCCAGACATCGATACCATCCCCATCTGCAGCAAGCGTCCCCTCAATGTAACCATAATCGAAAGGATAGATAAGATCGGGAAGATTTGGGTGAGCAGATCCCAACGGTCGATCTATGACGAGGAGGTCGCTGGCTGCTAAATTTTTCATTTCCTCCCAAAAGCCATTGTTCAGCGTATTCATAAAGTTACCTCGTTATCTATTTCTACCAGCGTGCGCCAGATAGATTAGTCTCTGTTCAGGATAAGTTTATCAGGATGTGGAAAAGGTTATCAGGTTATCTGAACAGGTCCTGCTCCTTGGGGCGCAGGAGTTCAATCAGTTTTCCATTCCGCAATGGATAGGGAAATCCGCGCACGTGGACGACAGGGGTACCCTCGGCAGCCTGGCCCATCATCAGGGAAGCAGCTGCAGCCAGTTCATCTGCCACGCCCACCTGTGTAATACGCAGGCGAAAACCGAACATGTCCGGTTGGCCGCGCAGATCTAGCAAACCGGGCAGGCCGGAGATGCCGATCGCTGCACCGACTGTGCCTTCCCTCCAGGCGCGGCCATGCGAATCGATGATGAGCACGCTGATTTTAACGTTGGTCACACTTTCGATTTTTGTGCGTATCTGTTCGGCGGAGCGGTCAGGATTTTCGGGAAGAAGCAAAACCCAGTCTTCGGGGTTGCCACTTTCACCACGAACGTTGGAATGATCGATGCCGGCATTGGCACACACAAATCCAAGTTTGTGTTCAACAATGATTGCGCCAGGTCGCATGCGTAGAATTTCGTTGCTTTCCCTTAAAATCAATTCGATAACACGTGGATCCTTTTTGGTTGGTCCAGCAAGTTCCAGCGCCCTTTCTGATGGTTCAATGGTTGCCAGATTTACCATCCGCCCCTCGGCTTTGGAAACGATTTTCTGGGCTAAAACCAGGATGTCGTCATCTTCTAGTTGAATGGTATTCGCGCGTAAAGCCCCGACAATAATTTCCGCCAGGTTGTCTCCCTGGCGGATTAGAGGAATATTTGATAGTGGTGTTAGATTGAGCATGTTATTGATAGACCATGCAGTACTATAAGTTTGCGTTGCCCTTTTAATATTGTTACTTGACGCCTGTTATTTTGATACCTGCATGAGTCGACCCGTATTTTTTGTTGATACCGATCAGCACGCTGGTCAAGCCTTCAACTACTACAGAATTTTCCAACGGGCCAGCATCCCAACCGGTCAGTCCAGCAGCTTCGACCAGTTTGATCGTTTCAGCACGGGCATCTTTGCTAGTGCCAGTAACCAGTACGTCACATTCTACATCTGCATCCCCTAACAGGTGTTGGTGCGATATGTTTTGAAAAGCAGAACAGACTTCCACACCCTCACCAAGGATTTGGCGCGCCTGCTGTGCAGCCGAGCCAGCTTCCGGCATTTGCACCTTGCTGACATTTGGGGGGACAAGCGGAACAGTAACATCGATGAACAATTTACCTTGTACAGTATCTTTAACGCTTTCCAGTGTGGCGCTGTGGGCGGAAAAAGGAACTGTCAGAATAATAATATTGGCACTTTGAGCCGCCTCGGGATTACCCATTCCCTCAATGTGTGATTGCCCGCCTAACATCATGCTGAGTTCTTCTGCCACGTCAACAGCTTTTTGCGGCGTTCGTGATCCGATCAACACTTTGTAACCGGCGCGTGCCCAGCGATAGGCCAGGCCTTTGCCCTCTTTTCCGGTTCCACCGAGAATTGCAATGGTCAACAAAATAGGGTCGTTCATTAGAATTTCTCCTCGTAACGGTCCCAGACTTTAGATGCCAGTTCTTTTGCTCTGGCAGCGATTTCAGCTTCGTCAAGTGTGAGCAATTCACGATCTTTCATTAAGATTTTTCCGCCAACGATAGTAGTGGTCACCATGCTTTGCTGGAAACCGAACAAGATATGCCAGGGCAGATTGCCCGCTGTCAGTGGTGTGGGGGGATGGTAGTCGACAAAAATCAGATCAGCGAATGCACCGGGTGTGATTTGCCCCAAAGATGCGTCCGGGAAGAAGACGTTAGCTAGCGCGGCGTTATTGTAGATCGCTAATTGGGTAACATCATAACCATTCATGCGGCGCGGATCGCGGTTCCAGACTTTGTGTACGAGATAGGCCGCCTTCCACTCTTCCCACATGGTATTTGAAAAGCCATCGTTTCCAAGGCAGACATTCACGCCTGCCCGCAGCATGGATTCGACCGGCGCAACACCCACGGCGTTATTCATGTTCGAGCGCGGCTGGTGTGTGACCCAGGTGCCTGTTTCCGATAGCAGTTCAATCTCACGCGCATCGACATGAACACAGTGCGCAGTGATGGATTTTGGTCCGAGAATGCCGTGTTTGTGAAGGCGGTCGATCACGCGCAGCCCGAATTTGTTGAGGCTGTCCCATTCATCCGCGTCGCTTTCGGCTGCATGGATATGGAAGCCAACCTCCTCAGGCGCCGATAAACGGCACAGTTCCAGGGTTGAGTCGGAAAGCGTCAGGCTGGCGTGCAGGCCGAAGGTTCCGGTCAGAAGCGGACTCTTATCACTTTTGATGAAGCGCAAGTTCTCATCGATCCCGGCTTTCATCTTGGTTTCGCCATCACGGTCAGTGACTTCGTAACACAGGGCAGCCCGAACCCCAGCCTCTTCGACAGAATCTGCGATAATATCAAGCGAACCGTCGATGAAATTGGGCGAGGCATGGTGGTCGATCAGTGTGGTTGTGCCGTGCTTGATAGCATCCACTAGGCAGAGCAAAGCCGAATATTTGATGTCATCCCCTAAAAGGGATTTATCAAGCGGCCACCACAATTTTTCAAGAATATCGGGGAAATCTTTGGGGGCATCGCCGGGAATAGCCATACCACGCGAAAAGGCACCATAGAAATGCGTGTGCGCGCAGATGCCACCGGGCATGACAATTTGCCCGCGCGCATCAAGAACGTCGGTTTCTGGATATTTTGTCGTTAGTTCAGTGCTTGGACCAATATCGCGAATGCGGTCGGTTTCGATGTAAAGTGCGTGGTCTTCTAAAATCTGATTCGGTGAACCCCAGGTGATGAGTTGTGCATTAGTTATCAGCATACGCCTATTATACCCACGTGGGTATGATATTGCGAAGTCAACCCATACTAAATTGCTCCTGGGCGGGCAGTTTTATCCCGCCGGCAGCTAACTCGCATAAAACCAGGAATATGGCCTCGCGCAACTCGGGATCATCGCGGTCCATGGCGCGATACAGATTGGTGATCACATTTTCATTCGGCATGCGTTTCAAGTGCGGCAGCGCAGCCAGACGTTCCTCTTCGCTGTCGCTATTTAGAGCTGCAATCAGAATTTCCGTGGCCGGGGATCCTGGTGAGATGCCCACACCTTGCTTGCCTGCGAATTCGATCAGCCAGGGTGTTTCGGATGGCGTTGTCAAAGGCCGTGGAATACGTGGGTCTACTGCGTCTTTGCTATCGAGCACCTCGCCGGCAGAGTTGCGCACCACCCATTGTTCGTCTTCTACTCGTATATTTTGTAAGGCTTCTGTGGCCCAATCCTCATCTATGCGTGCAAGACCATACACCACTGCCCTTCGCAGGAGGATATCTTCCAAAGTGAGGCCTTCCTTGAGCATTGCGTGACCTTCGTTCGGATCGTTGGCCAGCGCCTCCGCAGCGGCACGGCGCAATTCCTCTTCCCCGTTTAGCATGCCGCGTGCAACGGATTCCATTGCTGGCGATGTGCCAATTTTGACCAGCGCTAGACAGCCTGCCCGTTGTGTACCCAAACTGGGGGCATCCAGTACATTAGTCAGTTGGTTAACGGCTTTGGTATCTCTCACGGCTCCACTGCCAAGCGCAGCCAGTTGGACAAGTTCAAAAGAATGCGACTTCAAGAATTGGCGGAAGAGAGGCGCCGCTCCAGGATCTCCACTCCAGAAAAAGGCAGTCGCCGCTTGAGCCCGTAGAGTCAATGGAATACCATCTGTTTGCAGTAACGCTGCCAGTTGTGTGAACACCTTTCCACGCCAACGTGCTTCACGAGGGGCATCACGCAGCCAACGCGCTGTGTGGAATAGTGCGCTGTGCAATGGCATGGTTGTCTGCCGGAGCATGGTGTCTACCAGATTGGTGGCATCTCCGTGAGCAGCGACATAACGCATGGCCAGGAACTTTCCAGCCCAATCGGGTTGCTGGAGCAGAGCGCTATCCGCGTTGACGCCTGCTAACGCGCGCCCGGCCAGGTACCCGCCCAGCACAGGATGCAGGAAGCGCATGCGGTTGTCCGGGTGTGAGACCAGCAGACCAGTGTCGGTCATTTTGTTGAGCAATCCGGAAGAAGCAACAGGTACTTGTCCCGATTTGCCCAACGAACCAGTTTTCTTTTTACTCTTGAGAGGCCCGGTTTTGGGCTTCTCTTCTTCAACGACTTCTAAGTCAGGGCCTTCATCACCATTTTCAGATACTTCATCTTCTTCAGGTAGCTCGAAGTTCTTGACCCATTCACGCGCTGAGCGATAATCGAAAATAGCTTGTGACGAAAGCGCAACCTGCATCCCCAGAGTTTCCAGGGCAGCTAAGGGTGTTTTCTGAGGAGCGAGACGGCGGATATGCGTTGCGATAGCGTCCAGAATGCCTGGTCCCAGGCTATCACCCGCATAACCAGCCCAGACCTTAAGAGTCAACTCAAGGGGGGAGAGGGTCTGATTGCCTGAATTAAGCCAGGTGTTGATGAGGAGCGGATCGATCTCTTCAGGTTGGTCTGTTGATTCCTGAGACCAGGCTTCGGTGGCCACAGTCTGATTCCAAAGCTGTCCCCACTTTTCGATGAATTCATCCTGCTGTTGGCTGTTCCAGGGGATGAGAGACATCGGTTCGAACCCCAAACCAATCAGACCATTGAGATGTTCCGGACAGCCTGTAGTAACAATCTGTGCCTTCGGGTAGTCTTTGTGAAGGCTTTTCAAATAGCTGGTCGCCTTAGCCTGCTCGTCAGGTGAGAGTTCATCAAATCCATCCAGCAAAAGCAATGCGTCCCCATTTTTGAATGTATATTCGATAAGGTTTGGCAGGCGTGTCAAGTCTAGAACAGAAGCGTTTTCGGTGACAGCTTCCCTGATTGGATTCAGAACATCTTTTGTTTCATCTTCTGGCAGGCGCAAATCGGCGATGTGATAAAGGAACGGAACAGCCTCGCTTCTCCCTCCCATTTGAGGATCACGATTGGCAGCCAACGAAGCGAGATGCGCTAACGCAACGGTTTTCCCCGCTCCTGGTTGCCCGGTGATAACCAGACTCATTCCGCCACTGATGGCTTGTCCTAGCGATAGTGTGGGCGCATGGTACACAGCTGCAAACTCCGGCCAGGATGGCATGTATGGAACTGTGCGGGCGACTATGTCTTCTGTAATCCCGGGTACACCCGGCACCACGCGTACTGGTGGAGCTAACAGGCGTGGGTTCTCGATGATTTCATTCAACGCAAATAGAGGCGCAGCTAGGTGCATACCTTGCGCGCGGCGAAAAGTGGCACGACGGTGGTTATCTTCTACACCCGTTGAGCGGCGCGCTTTCGCTTCCTCACGACTGGTTTTCCAGTTTTCGCGTATTTCTTCAAAGAGCGGACGCATACGTCCCATCAACCACCAGAAAACCGCCCCGGTGATGAAACCTATGAAATATGAAAATGCATCCAAGGAAAATCGCATGGGGAAGTCAGTTCGCGTACAGGACGCGTCCACAGGTAGGACAATTGGTAATTTGTCCGGTCGAGCGTGCGCTTTGTAGTTGCGCAGGAGTCAGGGTTGTGCCGCAGGCCGCGCAGGCACCGTCGTTAACCGCAGCGATTGCCAACCCGCGCTTATCTTTGCGTAACTGGTCGTAAACGGTCAGCAGATTGGCATCCAGGGGAGAAAGCGCAGCACCCCGTTCTGCATCCAGACGTTCCAGATCTTTGTTTAAATCGGATTGTTCGTTTGTTAAAGTTTGATTTTGATCCGCAAGACGGGCTTTGACCCGCTCCATTTTTTTAATAGTGGCTTGATGAGTTTGTTCGGCGGATTCTTCTTCCAGCATGGCTTCAAGCTGCCGGTCTTCAAGTGTTTCCAGGTGACGCTTGAGCGCCGCAACTTCGTTTTGAAGGTCTTGAAGTTCTTTTGGATTCTTGACATTCCCGCTATAGAGATTAGATTCTGACTGCTCGATCTTGATTTTTTGCTTATCTACTTCTGCTTCTGCCTGCTTCAACGAATGCTGGGCAAGTTGCAAGGTCGCTTTAGTTTCGGTGACCCGTTTTTTCGCCTGCCGCATCTCCTGATCGTTTTCGAGAATCTGGCGGATCTCCTCCAACCGCGTGCGAATTTCATCCATGCGGCTGTCGACAATTTGCAGACGATAAAGACCTAGGGCGGCACTCATGCTTAGATTATATACGAACTATGCCAGTTTGCCCCGCGTTTGGAAAAATGTTATTGAATTGGAAGGTTGAAGTAGTTGTAGACAATCTGGGAAAGCTGGGCGAAAAGTGCGGACACAGGTTCCCAGACCGCTTGCACCGGATGGTAAGCATACATGACCAGTACGTAATTCCCACCGGGCGTGTATACAATCGCCGAATCGCTAATGTTCTTGATGACGCCGCTTCCGGCATCGCTGATCCAGCCGTGCTTGTGAGCGACCTGTGTCCCTTCGGGGACGCCCGCTTCGATCAGAACCCCGATCCTGTCGGCCGCCAAAAAGCTGATCATCTGCTGACACACTTCCTGCGTGATCTGACCTGGGAATGCTGCAACCAGCGCGCCGCCGTCTGTTGTGGCGCACTGATAAATGTCAGCCAGCAGCATGCCCATATCGGAGGTGGTAGTCTGGTTGTACGGGTCCGGATCGGTGAACACATCCACACGCTGGTTGGCAGGCGTGGAAAACCTTTGCAGCAGCGGGCAGGGATTGAAGGGGTCGCAGAAGAAACCGGCGATAAAGGTGTTTTCCAGACCGATCTTTTGCAAATCCTCGGTTACGATCAAGGGCCCTTCAAAAGCGCTCAAGCGTTCCATCAACCGGTCAGCAGGCGGGTTTTCCGATTTGCGGATCATATCCAGGATGAGTTCGTTCGTGCGTTCGTCCAACGCATCCGGTCCATTCTTGATGTAATAAGAGAGCATGATCGGGATTTTGATGGTGCTGGAGGCAGTAAAAGCGACATCCGGTTCGGTGGAAATTGTCGTGCCCTGATCCATCGCAAAATGGATTTCCTGCCCGGTTTGCAAATCCAGCATGTACAAGCCAAAGACACCGTCGTATTCAGCCAGGTTGATGGTTTGTTGTAGCAAGATTCCAAGATTATCGATTGTAGGACGAGCGGGGGCGCTGCGCTGGAATGTCAAAGAAACCGAGCGGTTCGTAGGAGAGCGTAAGGCATCCTCGATCAGGATGACCGCGCGATCAATGTCAAGCACCTGACCGGCACTGCCCGGGGCGAAACTGGCGCTGCCCGGGATTGGCCGAGCAGGTTCGGGTGGGATGTCGTAGCGGGAGGCAATCTCATTTTGCAGGTAGCTCCGCAGGGATTCTTCCGCAACCGTGGCGCGCAGCGGAATGCTGACAGGAGTAGGTTCCTGGTTCCATAGATAATTCCAGAATCCGCCCCAGAACGCACCGCTGGTACGGGAAAGGTCTGCCGCAGCGATCATCGCTTCGGTATCCAGTTCAAACCCGACCACCGCCGGGTCAATGTGGATAACATTTTCTCCATATTGGGCTTCGATCGGGGTGGTGTATACCAGTAACACGCGCTCTGAGGCTTCCTGAGGAGTAAGCCCACCGACGGGCACCCCGCCGATGCTCATCCCAGCCGGGTAGTTGTTACGTTGACGGCTGAAATTGATCAACGAAACGATGACCAGGATGATGGTGGCGCTCAGGAAAAGGATTGAGACGACACGAAAAAAGATGGATGTGTTGCGGCTTCTCACACAACCTCCAAAGAATTCGCAGTTGGAGTTTCCGGTTTTGCCAGAAGAACTGCAGTTGTCAAAACGTATGTGATCCAGACTAGGTCAGCGGTTAGTAAATGCAACAACTGAGTGGGAATGGGTACCAGGAGTAAGAGATTGGTCAGACCAACGGCCAGTTGCGCAACTCCAATTACAACCAACGCGGTTAGGAATTTACGAGCCATGCCGGTGTTCTGATTGAATAACATGCGTACCAGATATAGTGAATATATCGCGATCACAACAGCAATGATGGGATGATACACCCGCAACCTTACAAGAAAATGAGCGTTTGGATCTAAATCTGCAGTAATTCCTTCCGCCAATGAGCCGACCGGGAAAAGAGTATCCCCCAGTGCGGTAACGGCGCCGCTCATACCGATTAGCAACATACCCAGCAATCCGCCACCCAGCAGCCAAGCTTTCAGTCCCTGACCCTTGAGCTGGACGGGACGTCCGCCGCTGGCCCAATAGGCTGTCAATGCCAGACTACCCACGAGCAGAAAAGTGTTGGTCAGGTGTAGTGCCACCGCAATAGCGCGCGCAATTGACGAGTTTTCTTCCACCAATTCGAAAAGCACCAATCCCGCGCCAAGCAAAGCCTCGGTGAGGATCAAAATCCCGGCAGCGACCAAACCCTTTCGAACTGGATGATTTTTTTTGGTTATTCTGAAGCCCCAGATAACCATGGCCCCAACCAGTAGGAGGGCTCCACCCGAGAGCAAGCGGTGTGTGAATTCGATCCCCATTTCGACATCGGGTGCCTGCGGGACAACCTGCCCGTCACACAATGGCCAATGACGACCACAGCCCGCACCCGAGCCCGATGCGCGCACGTAAGCTCCCCATAGAATGACAATCAGATTCCAGCCGAGTACTCCCCAGGTAAACGGTGCAAAGTTTTTTAGTTTCATGGTGTTACGAGTTGTACAATTTGCAAGGAATACCCAAAACAAGGGTGGCGGGCGACCGCCCGCCACCCTTGTTTTGGGGCCTCTCCCAATTAATACTCCAAATCATTAGTGTTGGAAAATTGTGACTTAAATCACCCAAAGAGTATAACACAATCACCCCTGCCAATTATGCTAGAATAGATTTAGCGTTTCCTAATCTTCCTTTAAGGATGGTCTCCCAAATGCTCCGTTCATTTCTGATATATCTTTCAAAGGCTGGCTGGGCCCAGCGCATGGTCACCGGATGGAAACTCGCCTGGTCGACTGCTTCTCGATTTGTCGCTGGGGAGAGCATCCAGGATGCGATAGAAGTTATCCGGGTGCTCAATGAGAAGGGGATCGTAGCCACATTAGATCAACTGGGGGAACACACCACAACGATGGAGGAGGCAACACAATCAACTGAAGGAATTCTCGAAATATTGGATGAAATAGACAAGACCGGCGTTCAATCGAATGTCTCTATCAAATTGACACAGATCGGGATGGGATTGGACGATACGCTCTGTCGTGAGAATCTGACACGCATTCTCAATCGCGCCAAAGAGTATAAGAACTTTATCCGCATTGATATGGAGGACTCGCCCTATACGGACACTACCATTGATATGCTGAACACTGCGCTTGACGACGGCTTCAAAATCCGGACCGTAGGCCTGGTCGTGCAATCCTGTCTATTCCGTACCGAAGATGATACCCGCACGCTGCTCGAACGGGGCGTGAGATTCCGTCTGGTAAAAGGAGCTTATAGCGAGCCTCCCGAAGTTGCCTATCCCAAGAAAGCGGATGTGGATGCCAATTTCGATCTGTTGACCAAAATTCTGATCGATGCGGCGCTGGCGGTGAAATCACCCCATGAAAGTGAAGACGGACGCATCCCGCCTGTCCCGGCGATTGGTACGCACGATGAAAAGCGTATCGACTTCGCCAAACAATACGCGGAAAAGGTTGGTTTGCCCAAGGCAGCCCTTGAATTCCAGATGCTGTATGGCATCCGGCGAGATCTGCAGGAGCAATTACAGGCAGAAGGGTATCCAGTGCGGGTTTATGTACCGTTCGGGACGCATTGGTACCCCTATTTCATGCGCCGTTTGGCAGAGCGCCCGGCCAATATCTGGTTCTTTATTTCAAATTTCTTCCGCAAATAATAAGCCTGCTGCTGCCGCCGCCGTCATTGGGGGCGGTTTTTTGTGGTAAAACAAGCCTATGGCTGAATTTCCGCTTGCGATCGTAACCGGCGGTGCTCATCGGTTGGGCCGCGCCTTTGCATTGACGTTGGCATACGAAGGATATGCCGTGCTGGTACACTATCATCGTTCAGCCCAATCCGCGGCCAAAACAATCACGGAGATCAAATCTTTCGGGGTGCCGGCCTATTCCATGCAAGCGGATTTGACTCAAGCAGAGCATGTCCAGGCTTTGTTTGCCCTGGTGGATTCATTGCTTTCCAGATCAGGAACGAAGCTCTCCCACTTGGCAGCCATGGTCAATTCGGCGGCGGTGATGCCGCGTGGAAACCCGAAGACGCTGTCGATTGATGACTGGGATACGGCGCTTGACTTGAATTTGAGAGCCCCGTTCCTTTGCGCCCAGCAGGCCCATGAGAGAATGAGGAGTGGCGGATTGATTGTGAATGTGTCTGATGTCGGGGCGGAAAAAGCCTGGAGTCGTTTCCCGTCATATACGGTTAGCAAAGCTGCTTTGGAGTCGTTGACTAAAGTGCTGGCGCGTTCCTTTGCGCCCTCAGTGCGGGTCAATGCCATCGCGCCCGGATTGGTGCTTCCCTCTGAGAATGTATCTGAAGAAGAATGGGATAGACTTGTGCAGCGTATGCCGCTCAAACGCACAGCGACCACAGAAGAGGTAGCCTCTGCGCTGGAGTTCCTGCTCAAAAACGAATATGTGACCGGTCAGATCATCGTTGTCGATGGTGGGTATTCATTGTTGTAGAGGAGAATCCGTGCCCACAAACGATCCTGGAAAACTTGCCAAGAGGTTGGAGAAAGAAGGTGTGAAAGTAATTGAAACCTTCAAGTCCCTGACCGACGAGCAATGGCGTATGGAAGTGTATACGGAAGGTCAATCCTGGACCATCCGTCATGTGCTGGCGCATTTTGTGACCTCGGAACGAGGTTTGCTCAAGCTGTTCAAAAGCATCCGGGAGGGCGGGCTGGGTGCTGCCGAAGATTTTTCAATAAACTATTACAATGCCCGACAGCAGGAAAAAACGAAGGATTTGACTCCACGAGAATTGTTGGAGCAATTTGCGGATGTGCGAGCGAGTTCGGTCAAATGGGTTTCAAGTCTCACAACAGGTGACTTGGAAATCGAGGGCCGCCATCCATTTTTAGGACAGGTGCCACTGGTTGAGATGATTAAAATGCTTTACCTGCACAATCAAATCCATTTCAGGGATTTTCGCAATCTGCTCGTATGATTGTTATCATATTATTTCAACCTTTTTTCATCAATTAGGATAATTCATGCAACGCTTACTCACCCTTGTGCGTCTATCACGTCCCTTGAATATTGTATTCGCTATCCTGACTTATGTACTCGGCGCGGGGATTGCGCGTTATCTTGGAATATCACAAAAAGTGATCGTTTTCTGGCTTGGCCTGGGTGGCATTGTCCTGGTGCAATTCAGCATGGGAATGCTTGCAGAGGCTTTACGTTCTGTGGAGCAACCATCGGAGAACGATGAAAATCGACCCGAGCGCGTCCAGTTGCGCAATGCCGCCTTATTGGTTTCCGTAGGCGCGTTGGCAGCAGCGGGAGTCATTGCTTTTCTGCTAAGCCGGGAAGGTTCTCTTTCGCCGGTCGCCATGCTCTTTTTGGGTCTTTCTTTGTTAACGGTGTTAGCCTATGCCGTTCCGCCCTTGCGTCTGGTTGATGTAGGCCTGGGTGAGTTTACCCAGGCAGTGCATATCGCGATGATTGCGCCTGCGCTTGGCTTTGTTTTGCAGGAGGGCGTTTACCACCGCCTGGTTGGCATTGTTTCCTTTCCGTTGACCCTGCTGGCGCTGGCCTATTTTCTCATCCTCGATTTTCCCACCTTTGCCACTGACGAAAAGTACGACCGGCGCACACTCTTACGCAGTATGGGCTTGCAGCGAGCCATCTCATTGCACCATGGTTTGATCTTAGGAGCCTATCTTTTGCTTGCCAGCGCCCTGTTATTTGGTCTGGCCTGGGGTTTGATCTGGCCTGCATTTCTGACATTGCCATTCGCCATCCTGCAAATCTTCTGGGTTCGCAACATCAGCAACGGGGCTAAGCCCATTTGGAATCTTTTGACCGTCAATGCGCTGGCCGTCTTTGGTTTGACAGCGTATTTATTGACCTTTGCTTTTTGGCTGCGCTAACTGTCACTTAAGACTGGACACCTGATACTATACTATGCCTGAATTCCTGACCCTCTTGCCGCCTGAACAAGCTCGCGAAAAACTTTTCTCGCATCTTCCCGCCCCCGATCCTGTTTCCGAAGAAATAAATGTCGCCTCTTCCCTCGGCCGTGTGACCGCCGAGGATGTCTCTGCACCTCATCCTTTGCCCGATTTCCGCCGTTCTACTGTGGACGGGTTCGTCGTGCGCGCTAAAGACACCTACGGCGCCAGCGACTCACTGCCAGCCTATCTCGCGCTGGCTGGCGAAGTCCCAATGGGGGATGCACCGGAATCCACACTGGAGCCAGGGCGGTGCATGACCATCCATACCGGCGGTATGCTGCCTGAGGGGGCGGATGCGGTCGTCATGCTGGAGTACACACAGAAAGTAGGGGCAGGGTCCTCCAGCCCGAAAGAAGAAATTGAGATTTCCAAATCCGTTGCCGAGGGCGAGAATGTCATTGCCATTGGCGAGGATGTCGCTCAGGGACAGGTGGTTCAACCCAAAGGGAGTCTGATGCGCCCGGCTGAGATTGGTGGCCTGATGGCTTTGGGAATCACCCGACTGCGCGTATCCAAAAAGATCCGAGTCGGACTGATTTCATCCGGAGATGAAGTTGTCCCGCCGGAGTACTCTCCGCGACCGGGACAGGTGCGCGATGTCAACTCCTATACCCTGGCCTCACTGGTGACCAAAGCAGGCGGCGAACCGGAATTGTACGGGATTGTGGGGGACAGCTTCGCGATGCTTAAAAAGACTGCCGCTCGTGCCCTGGCTGAATGCCAGGTTGTGATCATCACAGCTGGTTCGTCGGCTAGCACGCGCGACATGACCGCGGATGTCATCGACCAGTTGGGCGAGCCGGGTGTGCTGGTGCACGGCATCAACACGCGCCCGGGAAAGCCGACGATCTTAGGCGTCTGTAATGAGAAAGCCGTGATCGGATTGCCGGGCAATCCCGTCAGCGCGCTGGTGAACGGATACATGCTGGTGGTACCGTTGATCGAGCGTTTGTTGGGCCAGACTCCACGCCCCAAAGCGACTATCCAGGCGTATCTAACTGTCAATCTGCCCTCGCAAGCCGGACGGGAAGATTGGTGGCCGGTGCGATTAATTGGTCCTGAGCGGAACGCAGTGCAGTCGAAGGGCGATGGTAGCACAAGCAATGGTCCTTCGACTACGCCTTCGCTTCGCTCAGGCTCCGCTCAGGAACCCTATAATGCCGAACCAATCTTCGGCAAATCCAATCTCATCTTCACCCTGGCCGCTGCGGATGGCTTGCTAAAGATTCCGTCCGACGCCACCGGCTTGAGCGCGGGGAAAACAGTAGAAGTAATGTTAGTGTGATAATTTTTAATTGAGTGGACAAACCCTAGTACACCTGGGCATAAATAACTATGCAGAAAGCGCTCTGCCCTGATAGGTCCATTTGAAAGGCTTGGCCATAGTGCGGTTGTAATACTCGATGAAAGCCAAGACCTTGCGTTTCAAGTCGTCAACGGATGTGAAGTTGCCTCGTTTCAGAACCTTACGAACCAAAATACTCAACCATATCTCGATCTGGTTCATCCAGGAAGCATGTTTCGGTG
>JASFRG010000057.1:0-26009 GCA_050115035.1 Anaerolineales bacterium
GAAATCGTCCACCGCGCCAGCGCCAATCGCCGCGGCGGTATTGTCAATCGAGCCTGCTATCACTTTGACATCCTTCGAGAGACCGAGCTCTTCGGCTACGTCCGCTTTGAGTGTGCCGATCACATCAGAGCAAGCCACGATCTCAGGGAGTTTGGCAGGATCCAGCCCAAGCGTAGAAATCAGCCTATCGTGGTAGCGCACAGCATCCGGGTTGCGGTTGTCGGTCACCCAGGTTGTCAGGATCGAGTCGAAGGTGGCCACAAATCGTCCTGTCAGACGCAAATTCAGGTAATCAAGGACGTTCAAAAACTTATACGTTTGGGAATAAATTTCTGGCTTTGTATCACGAATGAAAAGCATGTGTCCGGCTGGATCTTTACCGGTCATCGATGGCGTTCCACCGGTCAGTAGCACGAAGCGCAGCACTTTGTCGACGGACGCGCCGTCGATGTTGATCAACCCACCAAGCTGCTCCGTCAAGTGGGGTGCACCGCGCATGTCCATCCACAAGATACAGTTGCTCAGGGCGTTGCCCTCCCGATCGACCGGGAGGGTACCCTCGCCCTGCGTAGAACAACAGACCGCTTCTACCCTCCGGCCCGCACCCTGCTTCCGTTTCAACAACCTTCCCGCCGCTGACAGAAAGGCTTCCCACCATTCATCCGGCGACTGCTCGGCGCCGCCATCCGGTGTGACCAGCAGAAGGACAGGCTCAGCCTCCCATCCCAGCACCTTGCCGCTGACGGTAATCAGCGCCACTTTCATACCAGACGTGCCCAGGTCGACGGCGAGGATGAGGGCTTCGGTCACGGAAATACCTTTATGCTACAAAATCTTCGAGCGAAATTGCAATATTAGGAAATGCTTTGATGAGTTGCTTATCCGCTGTCACTAGTGGAATTCCGAGTTGCTCGGCCAATGCCACAAACTCACAATCATAGGCTGTACATGAATTATGCGCGGCTAATGCTAAAACACGGTCGGAATCTGGAATCACCTGTCTTTCTTCCATTACCTGCAAGGCGTCTTTCATGATCGCCTGTGCTACTTCAAGCGACATGCCTCGCCTCATATACCCTGCGAGGGCATTGCGAAATTCGCTCTGCCAAAGCGGGTGTGTGATCCAACGCGAATCCTTTTGTAAGATTTGCAACGCAAGAGACGATAAATCGCCCCTGATGTGTAAATACAAAATCAGGTTTGTATCGGCAACAATCATTCATGGCCCTCGTTAATCATTTTTTCGATTTCATCCGCGGTTAACGTATAGCTTGCTGTCAATTCCTGCAACCTGCGAGATCGCTCGATTGTGGATTCCACATCAATGGGCTGTACAGAAAGCGCTCTTTCTAAAATCGTAATAACCTCGCTGTTGAGGCTGCGGCGGTTATTTTCTGCCTGCATTTTCAGGCGCTCATAAATAATTGGCGGAATGTTTTTGATAGTTAAACTGGTCATCTAAACCTCCATAACGGTTTCACTACGCGACCATTATGCAACCGTTTCTCGCCGATGTCAAGCGGAAATCTTGCTTGGATCCTTCATCTGCGTGACCAAGCCGGCACTGACAACCAGCAATCCAAGCGCCAGCAAAAGGGATGGCGTAAACGAACCATCGCTGGACTTCATGGCTTCCATGATCCAAACGAAAACGACCGCGCCCTGTCCGAAAAGTTGGATCAATCCATTGGAGGTCCCTTCGGGAGTGGGATAAGTAATCTCGGCAGCATACTGCATACCGATTGGCATGGCACTGACCAGGAAGAATCCGAGCAAGATCGCAGAACCAAAGAGCAAGGTACTGTTGGTGGCAAAGGTCAGTCCCAGCAAACCGGGGATAGCTCCCACAAAAGCGATCATCAGATAGCGTTGACGCTTTTGCTGTTTATCTGAAAGCGCCGGTAAGACAACAGCCCCGACCAAACCACCCGCAATCATCAATGCACCGAGTGTCCCGGCATCAGTGGGAGTAAAACCGCGTGGGCGGATGATGGCCTCGATCCAGGTGGTAAGGCCGTTGAAAATCCCCAGTCCAATGAACGAGGCAATCAGATAAAGCCAGAAAGGTTTGATAGTAACGGCGTGCTTCAGTCCATCCAGCATCAAGGCGCGTGTTTCCTGCCCAGGAGGGCAAGGCGGTGTGGGCGGTGTTTCCCGTGCCAATAATAGGAACAGCACCGAGGAGAAGGCTGTGATACCACCGTAGATCAACTGCACGCTAGAAATGGACATGCTTTCGATCAAAATTGGTGTCAATACCATACCCAGAGCTGTACCAACCAGGTTCGCCAGCGTAACCATACCCACCGTCGTTGCGCGGCTTTCGACCGGGAACCATTTGGCCGGGACCGTGGTCCAGGCGTTGAGCAGGAAGGGTTGGGCAATGGCGATGCCAATGGTGCTCCACAGCACTAAAGCGTAGTCCGATCCGGCGAAGCCGCGTAGCAAACCGAAAACGCCCATCAGCGCTGCCCCAATACCAACTGCTACACGGAACCCATAGGTGTCGATCACCCACGATACGGGGATAGAAAGCGGAATGAACGCGATCATGAAAGTCATCGCCAGCAGACCGATTTGCAGATCAGTCACGCCGTAAAATTCCGCGGCCGGGCCTGTGATAGGCGCGTAGGTGATCCACAGCATCTGGATGGTCAGATTGATGAACATGAATACCGCCAGCACCACCCAGCGGTAACCATAGAGTTTGTATTGTTCTGCCATGGATACTCCTATTTTTTTATCCGCAGATTTCACTGATTATGCAGATTCCGATCTATGGATAAACACCCTCGACACTGGAGAGTACCGCTTCGAATTTACCTAGCGCATCATCGATCACTTCATCCGTATCAGCCATGGAGGTGTACATGCGCGAGCCCGCCAGCGTGATCAGCCCGTTGGCCATATAAGCCGCGCCCATCTCTTCGATCATATGCTTGCGAGACTTGATCTCTTTCAACGTCTTGAACGGATTTTTCAAGTCCAGCAACATCACGCCGGATGTCTCCAGGTGGACAATGCTGCCCTGATTATAGGCTACGAAAGGCAAGTTGCATTTTTCGATGATAGACTGTAGCCCTTTAGTCAGACGGTCACCCGCGCACCCGGCAATGACCGGGGCATTCGTCCGTTCCATTTCTTTGAGCGCATAATAACCGGCTACACACGAAAGCGGATTGGCCGACAGCGTCCCGCCGATGTAGGCGCGCTCACCCGTTCCGCCGATGCCGGGAGCAAAGGTGTTGATGACCTCACTACGACCACCGACTCCACCTGCCATTGGATAACCACCGGTGACACATTTGCCGAAAATGGTCAGGTCAGGCTCGACGCCGAAGTAGCCCTGTGCCCCACCCATACCCAACCGGAAACCGGTCACAACTTCGTCGAAGATCAGCAGCGCTCCAAACTCGTCACATAACTCGCGGACCTTCTGGTTGAAATCGAATGGCACCGGACGCGTGCCTGATTCCGGGCCAACTGGCTCGATAATTACAGCTGCCGTTCCGCCGCGCAGACGATTAGCGATCAGCTTGCGCCGCAGAGCAGAAAGATCATTGGGAAAGAATTCCTGGGTATGTCTGTTCGCACCGCGCGGGATGCCGGTCGCTTCTAAACGACCCGTGCCTGGGATGTGCAATCCATAGACCATCGAATCCGACCAGCCGTGATAGGCGCCGCCGACTTTGATGATTTTTTTCTTTTTTGTGTAAGTTCGCGCCGCGCGGACAGCTGCCATCACGCTTTCGGTTCCCGAACCCAGCATACGGAACATTTCTACGGCAGGCATATAGCTGTTGATCAATTTCGCCAGCTTAAGCTCGTACTCGTGGAACAGGCCGGTCACCGGACCGCAGGAGTTGATGACCTCCGTCACTTTTTCGCGCACTGGGGCATAGTTGCTCCCCAAAACAGTTGGGCCGCCTGCCTGCAGGAAATCGATGTAACGATTCCCGTCCACATCCCACATGAACGCGCCGTCCGCTTTTTCGATGGCGATTGGGAACGGATAGTTGAATGCCAGGTTGTGCTGTACCCCGCCGGGGATAAATTGTTTGGCTTCGTCAGTCAATGCTTTGGATTTGGCACATTTCTTTTCGAAATATTCGAGATAGCTCGCCATGACCTCCCGCCGAACGGGACGAAGTGGTTGCTTGGTCAAGGGTTTCAAGCGGGCATAGATTGCTTTCACATCCGGGTATTCTGAAATTGCGTATTGTCCTTCACTCATGTTTCCTCAAAAAAATCCTTTCCACAAATTTTCACGAATTTGCGCTAACTCTTAAAAATTCGTGTGGATTGGCGTAAACTCGCGGATTACTCCCCGCCAGTCTCGAAATCTCCGGCTTCAACTTTCTTCTGGTCTTTGCGCAATTTGGCAAAAGCGACTTCCCGCACGGCCAGTGGAATTTTGCTGACTTTTCGCTCTGAGCAAATTGCCAGCAGGTAAGCCAGGGCACACTTTTCCAGGATTTCTACATTATGGACAGCGCGCTCAATATCATGACCGAAGATCAAAGCGCCGTGGTTTTGCATCATAAATGCATTGTTATGGTTCTGGACATGCTTCGCGATTTTATTTTTCAACATCGAGGTTCCGGATGGCCCATACGGGATGATATCCACGCTGCGCCCCAGGAACCTGGCCTGCTCGTCGAACAAAGACGGGATCGGCGCTTTGATCAGGGTCAGCGCACTGGCATAGACTTGATGGGTATGGACCACAGCCTTCACGTCCCCACGCACTTGATAAATAGCCCCGTGCATGGCCGCCTCGACAGAGGGTTTCCGCTCCCCCTCAAGCACCTCAAGGTCAAAATCCAGGATACAGACATCCTCGACGGTCATTTTCATGTAATCGTAATTGGATGGGGTGATGGCAAAAGCATTCTGTCCGAGTATTCGTGTGGAGATATTTCCCCCGGTCGCCATCAAGAACCCTTTACGAACCAAATCCTGGGCGGTTTTCACGATCTGCTGCTTTGCAGGCAGATATGCGCTCATCAAGCCTCCTGTATAAACTAGACGATGTAAAGATTATACGGCGCTATCTTGACAGTGTCAAGATTTGGCCTTAAGATTACATTATGGCATCTATCCCCTACCATCATGGTGACCTGAAAAACGCGTTGATCAAGGCCGGAACAGAGATTTTGGCAAGCAAAGGACTGGGGGGATTGAGTCTGCGTCAGGTAGCGAAACAGGCTGGGGTCAGTCACGCCGCGCCCTATGCGCATTTCAAAGACAAGCAAGCGTTGATCGCAGCCATCTCCACTGAGGGATTCAAACAGCTATATTCCCAAATCGAATCTGTAAAAAAGACCCATCAGGCTGAACCGGAAACCCTGCTCATCGAAACCGCCTGGTCTTACGTGCAATTCGCGCTGAATGAACCCGACCGCTTCAAACTCATGTTTTCCAGCATGCTCGAAAAGGAAAAAGAATATCCTGACTTTGTGGAAATTTCACAGGATAATTTCCAACAGTTAGTAGAGATTGTCAAACTGTGTCAACAAGCTAACATCTTGAAAGGCGGGGATTCGGATTTAATCGCGTTGAGCGTGTGGGGAACCGTGCATGGTTTCGTATCCTTGCTGCTTGAAGGACAAATATCGCATACCGTTTTGGAAAAAGGAACGCTAAAAGAGATACTGATTTCCGTTATTCAGCGATAAAGTTCGGTTGGATTAAGCTTCTCAATAAAGAGGGGGCAAGAATTGTTCTCAACTGGAAAATACAGCAGCTAAAGAAAATCTCTAACCATAAAGTGAGAGATTTATTCTTGGATAGTCTCCCCCTTTGGTGTGGTTATTTTTAAACCGCTAAGAGCGCACACCTGCCCCGGCGGGGCGGTGCCGGGGAAGCCCGCGAAGGTTAAAAACGGTTTTTCTTGGCGCTCTCACCTGCCCTTGCGGGCGGTGCAAGGGTAGCGTGCCTTGCGGTAAATTCATTGTGTAATTCATCCAACCACACTATAAAGGGAGACTACCTAATTTTGGAATACCGGGATAAGTACTAATATCAGTTCAAGTTGCTACCCTTGATGAAAAAAGCCCGAGATGTAGCTTTGAGCCGACGAGACGCAGAGTTCACGGAGTTTCTCGTTTTTTTTTGCGTACTCCGCGACTCCGTGGTAAATTCTGAGAAGGGTGCAAAATAGGTTAATATCAAGACTACAGATTATTCAGTGATCATCCTCACGCAACCTTAACTGCCCACCACAAAGATGGGATGCGGCGTATCTTCTCCCAGGCGCTCAGGTTGGCACGCTGGTTGAAATTATCATAGTCATTGGCTTCGATGGCATCCAAAATACCCTGATAAAAAACGGCGGCTGCGCCGATCGCCAGTTGGCCTTCATACGCGAGAATTTTGATACCCGGCCAGGCTTCCTCGTAGAGTTGACGGGCACGCTCAATCTGGAATTTCATGAATAGACGCCAGGCATCTGTAACACGGCCGGCAGCCATATCCGATTCGCGGATACCGTAGAGGGCCAGTTCGTCGCGAGGCAGGTACACACGTCCATTGCGGAGGTCTTCTCCCACGTCGCGCAGGATGTTGGTCATTTGCAAGGCCACACCCAGCTTGATAGCATACGGAACAGCTTCATTCGATTCGAAACCAACAATATACATGCTCATCAGCCCAACTGTAGAGGCAACGCCGTAGCAATAGGTAGCCAGATCGTCGAAGGTCTGGTAGCGGGTCTGGGTGATATCGCGATTGACACCATCGATCAGTTGACGCGCATAATGTCGCGGGATGTGGTAACGGGCCAGGGTATCGGTCCATGCGGCCGCAACCAGATCATCGTCTGAGGAAGAAGCGGACTGGACCACATTGCGCCAGTAATCCAAATGGGTTTCCCGTTCGTCTACGGCATCTTCATCCACGATGTCATCCACGGTGCGGCAAAAGGCATACAAGGCACGCACAGCAGAGCGCTTTTCTTCGGGCAGGAGTTGTGAAGCCAGGTAAAAGGACTTGCTGTGCTCACGGGTAATTTTTTCTGCGTGGGCATAAGCCTTATGAAGCGTGGCATCCCCAGCCCAGTATGAAAAGAACGGGCGAGTAGAGGGATGAGGGACATTCCCTGCCAAAGCAAGTAATTGATTTTCCCAGCGAGCCTGCATTTCCATTGCTACCTCCAAAGTTTGATAGCTAAATTATACAGGTTTTGTCTTTTTTGTCAAGGTTTTGTTTATATAAACATTGACAAAATATAAACATCGTGTATAATATGATTAATCTGAAGTGACTTAATTTCAAACTCCCCCATCTTCAGGGGGAGGCATTATGAGGAGAACCATGGCTCAAAAACCTACCGCAATCGTGATCGGAGCAGGCATCGGCGGAATCGCTACAGCCGCTCGATTAGCTAAAAACGGATACAGCGTAACAGTACTTGAAAAGAACGAGACCCCAGGCGGGCGCGCTAACCAGATCGTGCGTGACGGGCACCGCTTCGACACCGGCCCAACCCTGTTCCTGATGCCCGAAGTCTGGGAGGAGACTTTTGCATCTCTCGGTGAAAACATGGCAGATCATCTCGACCTGCGCCGCATCGATCCAACCTACAAAGTCCATTTCGACGATGGACTACAACTTGAACTGACATCCAACATCGGCAAAATGCAGGAGCAACTCGAGAAGGTCGAGAAGACCGCCTTTACAGGTTTCCTTAATTACATCGCTGAAGGCGCAAAGCATTACAAAATCTCATTGGAAAAATTCGTCGGCCGCAACTTCTACAACATTTTTGATTATTTCAGCCTGAAAAACCTGCCGCTGATTTTCAAGCTCAAAGCGCTGGACAAGCACTACCGCAACACAGGTCGCTTCTTCAAAGACGAACGCTTAAAGGCGGCATTCACCTTCCAAAATATGTATCTGGGACTCAGCCCATACGATGCCCCGGCCACCTACTCCCTGCTGCAGTACACAGAGTTAGCGGAAGGCGTCTGGTACCCGATGGGCGGGATGTATGCTGCCATCCAGGCTTTGGTCAAGGTAGCTAAGAAACTGGGTGTCAAGTTCATTTACAATGCGCCAGTCAGAAAATTGGAAACAAACGGTGAGAAAGTATTAGGGGTTGTGCTGGAAGATGGGCGCACCTTCTCATCGGATATCTTCGTTGGCAACGCCGACCTGCCTTACATCTATAAAGAATTACTGCCTGCCCCTGAAATAGCCAAAAAGCTGGATGAGAAACTTTACACCTGCTCCACCATCATGTTCTACTGGGGCGTGGACAAAGAATATCCGCAGATCGCGCATCACAATGTGTTTCTGGGCGGCGACTACAAAGCCTCCTTCGACCAGATCTTTCAGGATCACGATTTACCGGACGTGCCCAGCTTCTACGTGCACGCACCCACCCGCACCGATCCGGCTGCCGCCCCGGGTGGCCAGGACACGCTCTACGTTTTGGTCCCGGTCGGACATCTGGACCCAGCTTCCGAGCAGGATTGGGGCGAACGCATCCGCAGAGCGCGTCACACCGTCTTCGAGCGGCTGTCCAGGGAAATGGGTATCGACGACCTTGAGAGTCACATCAAGTTTGAAATCGTGTACCAGCCCGAAGTTTGGAAAGAACGATTCAACCTCGAGAAGGGAGCCGCATTCGGTCTCAGTCATAACTTCTGGCAGGTCGGCTATCTGCGTCCGCAGAATCGCCACAAGAAATACAAGAATCTGTACTTTGCCGGCGCGTCCACACATCCCGGTACGGGACTACCCATCGTATTGTTATCGGCCAGACTAACCACCGAGCGTATTTTGAAGGAAAAGGGTACAATATCTGTACAAAATATGGTCAACGCAGTTGCTGCTGCAACCGATTAGCATCCCAACGATCCTTGCAGCACATATACCCTTTTCCGGAGGAAAGATGTCCATCAGCACCACACCTACCTATAATTTAAAAGCCGTCATACAAGAGACCGGCATTGCCGCCGATACCCTGCGCGCCTGGGAACGTCGCTACGGTTTGCCAATGCCTGGCCGCACACCTGGCGGGCACCGTCTGTATTCCAAACGCGATATCGAAATCATAAAATGGCTGATTTCAAAACAAGGTGAGGGTCTGAGCATCTCTCGCGCAGTGGATTTGTGGAACGAATTGATCGAAGCAGGCCAGGATCCGCTGCCCACTCCCATACAGGAAGTCGTCTCCCTCACCAGTGCCAACTTGGATGCAGTTCGAAAGGCCTGGCTGGAAGCTTGTCTGGTATTCGATGAAAGCACAGCCGAGCAGGTGCTCAATCAGGCTTTTGCAACACATCCATTAGAAACCGTCTGTATAGAAGTCCTACAACGAGGCCTGCATGAAATGGGTGAAATGTGGTACCGGAACGAGGCAACAGTCCAACAAGAACACTTCACATCGGCCCTTGCTCAGCGTCGACTGGATGCGCTCATTGCTGCGGCCCCTGCGCCCACACGTCCTTACTCGGTCTTGATCGGGTGCACACCCGGTGAACAACACGTTTTTGTCCCGTTGTTGCTGACTTTGTTGCTCCGGCGACGTGGGTTGAAAGTCATTTACCTGGGAGCCAATGTACCCGTTCAACGCTTCAATGAAACACTGCAATCCGTTAAACCGCATCTGGTTGTGCTATCGGCACAACAATTGCAAACCGCCAATGCTTTGCGTGAGGCTGCCGCCTACCTGAACGCAAATGGCGGACGTGTTTCTTACGGAGGACGTATTTTCAACTTGATCCCCGAACTGCGTAAGCGCATCCCTGCACATTTCCTGGGCAAATCTCTTCAGGAAGCAATCCAATCGGTAGAAACGTTATTGACTTCAGACATACAAATTGAAGGGATCGAGGCGGTCCATGAAGATGAAAAACAATTGAGTTTGTCATTCAACCGCCACCGGCCGATGATCGACATGTATGCACTCACGGAGACCAACAAAATCGGGATGTCCATCGAGTTCTCAACGATCGCCGTTCAACAACTTGGCAACAATATGAGATCAGCATTGTCTATGGGCAATATTGAGGCCATTAACCAAGAAATGGATTGGATCGAAGGTATGCTGCATGAATACAACCAGGATGGTGAAAGCCTGAACAACTTTCTGAGCGCATATGCAAAATCCGTTGACTCGGCCATGGGCAATGATGGTAAACCAATTTCGAGTTGGCTTAGGGCACAGATCAATGGAAATTAACAGGGTAAAGGTATGGAAACCAGTGGAGATAACCCCATGAAAATTCGCATCGTCACTGATAGCACCTGTGATCTACCTGATGATGTGGTCAACAGACATAACTTAGCAGTTATTCCTCTGCACATCAACCAGGGAAACAATTCCTTTTTGGATGGCATCGAACTATCCAGAGAAGAATTTTATTCACGGTTACCTGATTACAATCCATCTCCAACCACATCCACACCCAGCCCGGAAACGTTTCGGCTGAAATTTGAACAACTGGCAGATGAAGGTGCGCAATCCATCCTGTGCATTCATATTTCAGAGAGCCTTAGCGCAACTGTCAATTCGGCGCGCATGGCAGCCGAACAGTTCAATCGCATCCCCGTCACTGTGCTGGATTCAACCCAGCTTAGCTTAGGTTTAGGCTTTATCGTTGAAAAAGCCGCAGAACTGGTCGAACTCGGTCACAAAGTGGAGGAAATCATCGATAGCTTGCAAGAAATGATGAAACGCACCTACGTTTTTGCCTCGTTGAAAACGCTTGAATACCTGCGCCGCTCCGGTCGCATGCATTTCGCACTCGCTCGTTTGGGTGAAATATTGCAAATTAAACCCCTGCTACACATGAACCAGGGCAAACCTACCGCGCATCGCGCACGCACACAATCCCGTGCTACCGAGCGCCTGATGGAATGGCTGCGAGAATATGCGCCTTACGAAAAGCTGGCTATTGTCCATGCGGGCGTGCAGGCGGAAGCGGAAGCCATGCGTGAACGCATTAAAGAATTTCTCCCCGGCGGGGAAATTCCAGTCGTACAAATTACACCCGTTTTAGGTTCTCATCTCGGAATCGGTGCACTCGGTTTTGCCTGCATTTCCGAAAAGAAAGATTAATTTATGAATTCAAACAATCGCAATTCCTATATCCTTTTCCCAATCGTTGTCGTGATTGGAGCGCTGGTTGCTCTGGCTGGTAGTCAGGGCGGCGCTACACTCGGTAGTATTCCTGTATTTGCCATAATAGTCGGGCTGGCTTTTCTGATCCAATGGCTGGTCTTCATTCCCTCATATTTGTTCCAAACAGAAAAATTCTATGACCTGACTGGCAGCATCACATACATCAGTATGATTGGTGTTGCACTCTGCTATAGTAGATATAGTACCCAATTGGATGCACGTTCCATCTTGCTTGCAGCGCTGGTCATTGTGTGGGCACTGCGCCTGGGAACATTCTTATTCGGGCGGATACAAAAGTCTGGCAAGGATGATCGCTTCGACGAGATCAAACCTTCGTTTATCCGTTTTCTGAACGCCTGGACCATTCAAGGCTTATGGGTCACCTTTACCGCGGCCACCGCGCTGGTTGGAATCACTACCCTCACCCGGAAAGACCTAGATATATTCGCCATCATCGGCTTTCTCCTCTGGGTCTTCGGCTTCGCTTTCGAAGTGATCGCCGACAACCAGAAAAGCCGCTTCAACGAGGACCCAGAGAACAAGGGTAAGTTCATCCAAACCGGCCTTTGGGCGTACTCACGGCATCCCAATTATTTCGGAGAGATCGTTCTGTGGGTCGGTATTGCCATCATCGTCATCCCTGTTCTGCAAGGCTGGCAGTGGGTTGCCATGATTTCACCTTTATTTGTCACTTTTCTTCTAACTCGCGTCAGCGGCGTTTCCATGCTGGAAGAAAAAGCCGACAAAAAATGGGGCGGGCAGGAAGATTATGAATCCTACAAAAAGAACACGCCGGTATTGATTCCGCGTTTGACAAAGGTAGACAAATAATGAATATCCTGAAAATTTTACAAATCGTCGCTGTGATCGCCACCATCCTGACTGGACTGGTGTCGTTGATCTGGCCACTTAGAGTTCAGGGCTTTACTGGCCTGACAGCTCCAGGCGGACGCGGCATCACCGAAATCCGCTCCATTCTCGGCGGACTGTTCATCGGCTTGGGTATTGCTGTCTTCCTGTTGGAAACGCGCGAGAGCTACCAGATGCTTGGCATTATGTATCTGGCCATCGCTGCGGTTAGAGCTGCCTCAATCGTGATCGATAAATCCCCCGAACAATCCAACATCATCAGCCTGATCGCTGAAATTGTATTAGGAATCATTCTGGTGCTGTGATGAAACTGGCTAAACTGATCGCTTTTCTGGGCGTACTCGCTATGACTACTGCCCTGATCTACGGTTTCACCGTTGGAGACTTTTTCGGCGAAGGTAGTCTACTCATTTCCATGCCGTGGGGCATCGTCTCGCTGGTGGACCTGTACACCGGTTTCACATTGTTTTCTGCATGGATCATTTATCGTGAGAAATCCCTGCCCGTGGCAATTCTGTGGACGCTCGCCATGCTGGTTTTGGGTTTCTTTGCTGGAAGTTTATATGCGCTCATCAATCTCTACACCAGCCAGGGCGATTGGAAGAAATTCTGGCTCGGTAAACATGCCTGAAAACGGTAACCTGCAAAGGCCGGGAAAGTGGCGCGAAATCCTGGAAGAATTCCGTACGGTATTGGGAAAAGGCACCCTTCTAGATGCCATCCTGCCGCCGGTCATCTTCCTGATCGTTAACAGCATTTTCGGTTTCCAAGCCGCCATGTGGACGTCGCTCGGGCTGGCGGTCGTGATCGCTGGCCTGCGCCTGGCACGCGGACAATCCCTGCTGTATGCACTGGCCGGGATCGGCAGCGTGGGTCTGGCCATCGGCATTGTCTGGCTTTTAGGACGGGCTGTTGGTTATTTTCTCCCCAACCTGGTCAGCGGCGGCATCACTTTTACCTTAGCTCTGATCAGTTTGATCATCCGCCGTCCCTTCGTTGCCTGGACCAGTTTCATCGCGCGGCGCTGGCCGCTGGACTGGTACTGGCACCCGAAAGTCCGTCCAGCCTACACCGAAGTTACCATCGCGTGGACGATCTTCTTCGCCACCCGCCTGCTCTGGCAATACTCGCTCTATCAGGCTCAAGCGACCAGTCAACTGGCTTGGGTCAATATGTTGTTGGGCTGGCCTGCCCTGATCTTCCTGCTGGTGCTAAGTTATCTGTACGGCACCTGGAGATTAAGTAACTTGAACGGGCCAAGCGTGGAAGAATTTCGTAAACAAGTTCCGCCCCCATGGGAGGGGCAAAAACGAGGTTTCTAATGACAAATCGTGTTCAAATCGACCAACCCGCCCCCGAGTTCTCTCTAAAGGATGTGGACGGTCGGCAAATCAAATTAACAGATTTCAAAGACAAATCCAACGTACTGCTGGTTTTTAACCGCGGATTCATGTGACCTTTCTGCCAGCGGCATATGGCGCAGTTGCGCCGCGACTACTCAAAATTCCAGGCTCAGGAAACCGAGATCGTTGTGGTCGGTCCTGACGATGCCGAACATTTCAAGATGTATTGGCAATCACATAAACTACCTTTCATCGGTCTGCCTGACCCGACCTACAGCGTCTTGAAACGCTACGGACAGGAATTCAACCTGTTCAAGCTGGGCAGAATACCCGCTCAGGTTCTCATCGACAAGCAGGGTATTGTGCGTTTTGCTCATTACGGAAAATCCATGAGCGATATCCCTGAGAATGATGATGTGTTGGAAATCGTTCAAACGTTCAACCATAAGGAAATGCATCCCTAAAGCATTATGAAAAATAGACCGCTAGCTTCTATCTTCTTAATCGTATTTATCGACCTGCTCGGGTTCGGGCTGATCCTGCCCCTGCTGCCATATTACGCCGAGACTTTCGGCGCCAGCGATACTGTCGTTGGACTTTTGGTGGCCTCCTATGCCGCCGCGCAGTTGGTCGGCGCACCCATCCTGGGACGTTTCTCCGACCGCTTCGGACGTCGCCCGATCCTGCTTCTGTCCCTGGTCGGGACTCTGCTCGGATTCCTGCTGCTGGGCTTCGCCAACACGCTCTGGATCCTGTTCGCCGCCCGCATCATAGACGGCCTGACCGGCGGTAACATCAGCGTAGCGCAGGCCTACATCACCGACGTGACTGATGCCAAAAGCCGCGCCAAGGGTCTGGGAATGATCGGGGCCGCCTTCGGGCTGGGATTCATCATCGGACCGGCCAGCGGCGGGTTGCTGAGTCAGTGGGGCTACGCGGTCCCGGCTTTTGTGGCCGCCGGGTTGGTGACGATCAACCTGCTGATGGTCTCACTTTGGCTGCCCGAATCTCTGCCGCCTGAAAAGCGCGAAACCGCCGCAAGCAAGCGTCCATCTGTCAACTTCTCCGCCCTGATGGATGCGCTTAAACGTCCTTTTACCGGACCATTGCTCATCACGCGCTTCTTCTTCGGGCTGGCTTTTTCTACCTTCCAGACCATCTTCGCGCTCTATGCGCTGCGCCGCTTCAACCTGGATGCAACCCAAACCGGCTTCATCCTGACCTACGTCGGCGTGTTGGCGGCAGTCGTGCAGGGCGCGCTGGTCGGCCGCTTGAGCGAGCGCTTCCGCGATGACGTGCTCATCTTCGTCAGCGTGGGCATCATGGCGCTCTCCCTGCTGGGTTGGGCCTTGTCCCCCTCTGTGGTCGTGCTGCTCATCATCCTGGCTCCCACAGCTTTCGCAGGCGGCATCCTCAACACCGTACTCTCCAGCGCACTGACCAAAGCCGTCGAACCGCAGGAAGTTGGTGGAATCCTGGGTTTATCCGCTTCGATCGAAAGCGCCACACGCGTCATCGCTCCTACAGTTGGTGGCATCCTGCTCGGTCGCATCGGCACCTGGGCGCCAGGTGCGTTTGGCGCTATCCTGCTCGCCGGTCTGCTCTTCTATGTAGGGAACACAATTTATAATCACCCACTTGCTGCGAACGAACAGGGGAAAGACAACACGATTCCGGTCAGTCATTAGCAAATGCTTTTACACTCAGCCTGGTTTAGTTTTATGAGAATGAAGAACTTGAAACAAATAATCATAATCCTTTTAATCGCAATGCTGCTCATCCCGTTTTCGTCTGCTTTCGCGCATCGTCCCGTGTGGGGTGAGCAATACAGTCCGATTGAAATTCCAAATCTCAGCACATCTTTTGCTGTGTATCGGAATCTAGCTCATGACCAGGTTGACGTATATACTTTTGAAGCCGAAATCGGACAAGAATTGCACGCTGGAATCCAGATCCCTGCCATCAATGGGCTGCAAGACTATGGCGTCACAGTGGCGCTATTTGGTCCTGGTCTCCTAGAAGCAGATCCCAATACCCTGCCGCCCAACCATCCGGAGGACCTGGGCGCAATAGTATTTTCCTCAGTGGTCACCGACAATTTCTTCGAACCATTCACCCAAACCAACTATTGGGGTCGCCAGGAAATCAATCTTAACTTACCCGGTGATGGCACCTACTATCTTCTTGTCTGGCAACCCGATGGTCAATCGGGGAAATACGTTCTTGACACGGGTCGCGCCGAGGTCTTCAAACCCGGGGATGTTTTCCGTTTTCCTGTCTGGTGGGTACGCGTGCACATCTTTTTTGGACATGGTCCCTGGTTGGCTTTGGGTGCGATCTTGATTCTGTTCGTTGTCGGGTTGTTGGTTCTCCGCAAGCGTGGCCCCAGAATACACTTGAAGAAAGAGGGTGCAAAATGAATGAAGTCACCCGCTACGAACTTCCGCCTGAAGGCACCAGCCTGCTCGGATACATCGTCCGGCGCATGCACAAGACCGCCTGGCTGGTTCCTGTTCCTGACCTCGTCTCACAGGGACAGAGCGCCAAAGCCATTGAGCATGTCGCTATCTACGCGGCAGTCTCCGCCACCTCTTACGGGCGTGCCCATTACCAACCCAGTTTCGACGCCACTGGCGATTCCATTAGCGAGCCGGACCCCTCCACAGGCGCGCAGGTTACAGCCCGGTTGGACAGCCGCTCACCGCACTATCACATTTCCTACAACGTCAACATGCCAAACGGCGATACATTTGAAGGCAGCGAAGAGATCACCGGTACCACTGTTGGGCTGCGCGGCCTGGGTATGCCCGCTCCCTCCCGTTTCACTTTCGCGTCCGGTGACTACAGCGCCGAGTTGACCGGCATCATCACCAGCGAACTGGCGCTCTCGTTGTTCGGTAACACTCGTATCCGCGCCTACGGCTCGCTGAACTTCACAGACAATGTAGGCAACACCGGCCGTCTGGAACTAAAACGAGACGGCAGCCTGATCATCACCGTCAATGAGACAGAAACTGAGTATTCGTTGACGGATTTACCCATACCGCAAAGCGCATGAAATCGATCTGGTGGATTCGACGAGATCTACGGCTGAAGGACAACCCGGCGCTTCAATCCGCGCTCGAGGCTGGAGCCGTTATCCCGGTTTTCATTCTCGACCCGCACCTGCTTTCACGCCCGGCCCCCAGGCGACAGGCTTTCCTGTTCAACGGCCTGCGCGTCCTGGATACAGACCTGCGAAAGCGCGGCAGCTATCTTATCATCCGCCGCGGTGAGCCGTTGAAGGAATTACGTCATCTCCTGACAGAGACCGGTGCATCCACTATCTTCGCTGAAGAAGACTACACTCCATATGCAACCAAACGCGACAGAGCCGTCGCACGCGAACTGCCGCTGCAACTGGTTTTAGGGCAGGTCGTTCAGCATCCGGAGTTCATCAAAAAAGCGGACGGCGATCCCTATACCGTTTACACACCCTATTCTAAAAAGTGGAAGTCCCTGCTGCCAGAGAGCATGGACATCACACCTGCACCGGAACACATCCTCACGCCAGCGGACATCTCAACCGAAGCCATCCCCGAAGCTCCCACCAGCGACCTGTTCCCGGCGGGTGAAACCGAGGCACAGCATCGCTTAGAAAAATTTGCCGCTGAAAAAATATTTGCTTACGCAGATAACCGAAATCGTATGGACCTGGACGGCACATCCGTGCTCAGCCCCTATATCCGCTTTGGGATGCTCGGGATGAGACAGGCTGTCCATACCGCGCTCCAGGCCCGAGCCCAGGCAGAACACACAGAGGACAAACGTGGAGCAGAAACTTGGTTGAATGAACTTATCTGGCGCGAGTTCTACATCCAAATTTTATATCACTTCCCGCACGTCAGCGAAAGGGCGTTTAATTCAGCGCTGGTCGATATTCCCTGGAGAAATGATGTGGAAGAGTTCGGAAGATGGAAAGAAGGAAAGACTGGCTATCCGGTCGTTGATGCGGCCATGCGCCAACTGCGCGAAACCGGCTGGATGCACAACCGCGCGCGTATGATCGTTGCCTCGTTTTTGGTGAAAGATCTGCTGATCAACTGGCAGTGGGGTGAGCGCTGGTTTATGGAAAACTTGCTGGACGGCGACCCGGCCGCAAACAACGGCAGCTGGCAATGGACGGCTGGAACCGGCACTGATGCTGCGCCTTACTTTCGCATCTTCAATCCGATATTGCAATCGAAGAAATTCGACCCGCACGGAGAGTACATCCGCAAGTGGGTGCCAGAACTGCGCGAGCTGGATGAGAAAGACATCCACGCGCCGTGGGAAAGTAGCGTGGTTGTGCCAAAATATCCCGAGCCTATCGTGGATCACAAGGTCGCCAGAGAAAGAACATTGGATGCTTACAAGCTGTCCAAAGGAAGCGCTTCGGAATGAAAAGTTTATTACGTGTGGCAGGATTCGGGCTGGGAATTCTCCTTCTGATTTTTCTGATCGTACCTTTCCTGATCCCCGTGCCCCCGCTGGAAGATACCGTCCCTATTGAGGAATTGGCCGACCCCGACAGCCAATTCATGCAGGTGGACGGCCTGCGTGTGCATTACAAAACCTACGGCCACGGTGAGCCTGTTTTCATCCTGTTACACGGATTTGGCGCCAGCCTGTTCTCGTGGCGTGAAGTTACTGAGCCGCTCTCGCAATACGGGACTGTTATCGCCTACGATCGCCCTGCCTTTGGCCTGACGGAGCGCCCGCTGGAATGGGAAGATGAGAATCCTTACAGCCCACAGGCGCAGGTGGAGCTTGTGATTGGCCTGATGGATCAACTCGACATCGAACAGGCAATCCTGGTAGGCAACTCAGCCGGTGGCACAATTTCTTTGCTCACCGTACTCGAATATCCTGAGCGCGTACAGGCGCTGGTTTTGGTGGATGCGGCTGTGTACGCAGGCGGCGGCGCGCCGGCCTGGGTGCGTCCAATTTTGAAAACGCCGCAGATGCAGCGCCTGGGACCGCTGTTCGCGCGTCAGATCGAGGCGCGCGGGATGGAATTCATCGAACTCGCCTGGCACGATCCGTCGCAAATCACACCGGACGTTTTTGACGGCTACAGAAAACCGTTGCGCGTCGAAAATTGGGACAAGGCGCTCTGGCAGATGACGCTCGCTAGCCGGGAGAGCGATCTTCCTGAGCATCTGGATGAAATCCACCAGCCCACGCTGGTTATCACAGGCGACGATGACCGCATCGTCCCGACCGAACAGTCGCTCCGGCTTGCGGACGAATTGCCGAATGCCAATTTGCAAGTCATCCCACAATGTGGTCACCTGCCGCATGAAGAATGCCCTTCCGAGTTCATGCAAGCCCTTACCGACTTTTTACAAATGCTGCAAGAGTGAATTTTATGAATAATTCTATTACACCTGATACCGGTCGCGCTGCTATGCGCGCTCTGCTCAAAGAAGGCTCCCCGCTTGGCCCATTGAAAGTGATGGCCAAATATGTCGGCCGCTTCTTTCGGATTCCGTTGCCGGGATTCAAGCCTTACGTGGTCTTTGGCCCGGAGTCCAATCGCAAGGTGCTGGTCACGGAGCGCGACAAGGTGCTGTGGCGCAATAACGATCCGGTCACAGATTTGCTGCGGCGCGGCGTGTTGGTCACCGACGGCGAAGAACACGATCATTATCGTGAGTTAATGTCTCCTTCATTGCATCCATCGCAACTTGATGGTTATGCGCAAATGATGATCGCGCAAACAAAACGCGTTACCGAAAATTGGCAGGATGAACAAGAAATCGATATGCTGGTCGAAAGCCGCAAGATCGCCCTGCTGATCATCATGCAGGCGCTCTTCAGCAAGGATGTCTGGAATGATCTCCCGCGTATTTGGACGTCGATCTTGAAAGCCATCGAGTATATTTCGCCCGGCGCATGGATTCTGTGGCGCAAGATTCCCAGGCCCGGATATCGGAAGCATTTGCAGACGTTGGATGAGTATCTTTACAACATCATTAAAGACCGTAGACGGTTGACCAAGGACCGTAAAAACGGTCATCCGTCTTCCGTTCACGGTCAGAGTGATCTCATCCAACACCTGATCGACGCTGGGTTAGACGATGACACCATCCGCGACCAGATGTTGACCATGCTGATCGCCGGGCATGACACCTCCACTGCTCTGCTGGCCTGGGTCTTTGCACTGCTCGGACAGAACCCCGATACTTACCACCATCTTGTTGATGAACTGGAAAACGACGACCGACCGCCGCTGCTCGACCAGGTTATCAAAGAGGTACTGCGACTGTATCCTCCCATCCACATCGGCAACCGTATGGTGGCGGAAGATATGGAATTCGAGGGCGGCACTGTCCCAACGGGAGCGCGTATGTTCTACTCGATCTACCTGACCCAGCGCGACCCGTCCATCTGGGAGAACGCGGAAGAGTTCTGCCCGGCGCGCTTCGAACGCGGACGCAAAACACCGCCATTCTCTTATGTTCCATTCGGCGGCGGGCCACGTGCCTGTATCGGTGCAGCTTTTGGTCAGGCCGAAGCGCGACTGGTATTAGCCTATCTGCTGAAACATTTCGAATTCATCCCGCTCAACGCGGATAAAATCCACCCCCACATGGGCGCCACGCTGGAGCCACGCCCAGGCGTTTTGATGCGCGTGGCACAACGGACTCCAACGTCTCCGGATGTTAGTGATTCTTAGTGATTCGCTCCTCTAACAATAGTTCCAATGACTCCAGTCGTTGGACTCCAAAAAAACTATGACTTACTTTGGTTTTCTACTTCGTTTTCTGGTACTCCCCATCCTGCTGTTGCTCTTCGTCTACTGGCGAGAGAAAAACAAACCGACACCCGGGTTTGATGAACGCAGGATCTGGCGCAGTATTCTCTTGCATATCTTTATCGCCGTCATCTACACCACCCCCTGGGATAATTATCTGGTCGCAACCGGTGTGTGGTATTACGACCCGGAACTGGTTACGGGTATCGTGTTTGGTTACGTCCCATTGGAAGAATACACCTTCTTTGTGCTTGAAACGCTGATGATTGGTTTGTGGTGGTGGACACTGGCAAGACGGGATTTCTTCCTCCCAAAGAACACCTTTCAACCCAATAAAGCGCTCCGCTCCTGGACCCTAGGCCTGCTGGTCGTAGTTTGGGTTATCTCATTCTCCGTACTGCTCTCAGGCTGGGAACCGGGCACGTATCTCGCCATCACCCTGACATGGGCGCTGCCCGCCATCGCCCCGCAGTTAGCCTTCGGCGCGGACATTTTGTGGCATTATCGTCGATTGTTGGGAACGGTCATTTTAACGGGAGCAGGCTATTTGTCCGCGATGGACGCGGTTGCCATCGAGGCAGGGACGTGGACGATCGCTCCATCTCAATCCACTGGAATCATGATCGGGAATCTGCCCATCGAAGAAGCGGTCTTCTTCCTGATCACCGTAGTCCTGATCTCGTTCGGAATAACGTTGTTGCTTGCAGATGTCAGTCAAGAACGACTGGCTGAACTTCGAACGCTTCTGGGACGTTTACGAGGTCGTGGATCCACTTCCGTGAAAGATAGCGGCGCATGATAACAAACACTTTGACAAGCTCCTCGAGCAACACCAGCATATAAACACCTGTCACCGGGAGCCGCAAGACGAAACCACCAATCAATGCTGCGGGCACACCTACAACCCAGATGGTTGCGAGTTCCATAAACATGGCAAAACGCGTATCGCCGCCCGAACGCAACACTCCGACGAACAGGATGAAGTTGATGGAACGCAGCCAGGCAGAGGACGCGAAGATCAACATCAACTGGCGCGCATTGGCAGCTGCCTGGGGTGAGATTTCGTACAGGCTTACCACGGGACCACGCACGAGCAAAATAATCAGTCCGGCAAATAACGCTACCATCACGGTGATGATCGTATAGCGGCGGCCAAATTCGAAGGCCAACTCCTTTTCCCCTTCTCCAATCTTATTGCCAATCATAACTGCACAGGCATTGCCCAATCCAATGAAGAATACGAATGCGATCTCTTCAACTGTGGCGCTGATCTGCACGGAAGCGATGGCATCCGTACCGATGCGAGCGTAGACCGCATTATAAATAGTGATTCCCACCGACCAGAAGACTTCGTTGGCAGCAGCCGGCATGGCTGTCTTGAGCACTTTGGCGAGAAAAGCGCGATCAAATCGAAAGAAGGTCAAAGGGTTAGCAGCCAGTGGGGTTTTGAGCCTGTACACCAGGACAATGATCAATGCACATTGAAAAATCCACCCAAAGGCGGTCCCGATGGCCGCGCCGCGCACACCCAATGCAGGGAATGGCCCAATGCCGAATATCAGCAGGTAGCCAAGTGCTGTTTTCAGAACTATTGCTATCACACTGACCATGACTGTTATCCTGACCAGCGTAATGCTGCGCAAAACCGCGTAGTAGGAGGTGGTGATCGCCATGAAGATGTAGGAAAAGCCCACGATGCGCAGATAACTACTGCCGAGAGCAATCACTTCTGGGTCTTCAGTGTAGAAACTCAACACCATTTCGGGAATGAGGGTGGCTGCGAGCGTAAACAATGTTCCAACGAATATCGCCACGGTCAGGCAGATACCCAGCACGGTGCGGATGCGCTCTTCGTCGCCTTTGCCCCAGAACTGGGCTGTGAAGATCGCCATACCGCTGGTAACGCCAAACAGGAACAAGATCAACAGAAAGAAGACCTGATTGGCAAGTCCCAGCGCCGCAATGGAAGCTTCGCCTAACTGCCCGACCATAACCACATCAACCATGTTAAGGCTGGCGGTGATGAATTGCTGTATCGCTACCGGAATGGCCAGCGACAGCATCGAACGCATAAAGATTGTATCGCGAAGGAAAGATAAGTTCATGTCGACTCAGAAAAAGGCGGTTCCCGGCCTAAACAATTTGCCTGACCTGAGAACCACTGAGGATAAAGAATAGAGATTGGAGAGCAGTGCGTTGAAAACCGGCGTTACTGTTCTCTGATCATCTACTCTCTAATCACTTTTTTCTTCCGGCGCCTCACTGACGATATACAACGGTCTGCCTTTGGCCTCGTCATATAAACGCCCAATATATTCACCAAGGATACCCAACGAAATCAACTGCACGCCGCCCAGAAAGAGTACAGAGATCAGGGTAGTCGCCTGTCCATAGAAGGCCTGTGAACCGGTCACGCGCATATAGATGACGATCGGGATAGCGAGAATCGCCAAACCGGCTGCCACAAATCCCACATAGGTGGCCACCTGCAGCGGGAAATAAGAAAAGCTGGTGACCGCATTCAAAGCCAGCCGCAGCATCTTTCTGAACGGATACTTGGTCTCCCCGGCCTGGCGGGCGGCGCGTTTGTAATCCACACCGATCTGTTTAAACCCTACCCAGGCGGACATGCCACGCGGAAAGCGATGGCGCTCGCGCATGGTATTGATCACGTTCACCACTTTGCGATCCATCAAGCGGAAGTCACCCGTATCAAGCGGGATTTTTACGTCGGTGATGCGATAGATGAGACGGTAGAACAGCGAGGCTGTCCACAGCTTGAACCAGGACTCGCCTTCGCGTTCGGTACGCACCGCGTACACAACCTCGTAGCCTTCCTTCCATTTTTCGATCAGATCCAGGATCACTTCAGGCGGATCCTGCAGGTCCGAATCAATGGTCACGACTGCCTCGCCACGTGCATAGTCCCAACCAGCAGTGATAGCAATCTGGTGACCAAAATTGCGCGCAAAGATAACCGGGCGCACACGCTTATCCATCCCCGTCAACTCACGGATCTTTTCGGTTGAACCGTCTGTACAACCGTCATCCACCAGCAAAAGTTCCCATTCCTCGCCGGTGGAGTCCATCACTTTTTTGACTCGCTGATAAAATTCCGGCAAAATCGCAATTTCATTGTAGACTGGCGCAACGACCGAATAGGTAATGTTCATTTTTTCTCTTCTTGTTTCGAAACGTTCTTTTTGCGCTTGCGCACAGATTTTTTATTCATCTGCTCTGGCTTGACAAATTGCACACCACCGGCTTTATCGAAGGCGGGTAATCCCAACACCTTCCGCCGCACATACTCTCCTGCGACAACAACAGTAGCTAACAACGGTACAACCAACAACGCACCCAAGATACCCGCCAGGATCGTGGCAATGATGATCGCGATGAACACCAATCCTTCGTTCATATGCACGCTGCGTCCCATCACATAAGGTCGCAATAAAAGGCTTTTGAGATTGATCAGCACAAGGTATGTGATCGCCACAATGCCTGCAACCCAGAAGTTCGAAAGCGGAATCCAACTTGAACCTTCCAGCAAAGCAACACCCACAGCCAATACCGCCGCTACAAAAGGTCCAACATCTGGGACAAGCGTAAAGAACCCTGCGATGACACCCAACGCCAGCGCACCGGGAATGCCAATAATCCACCAGGCAATCGTAAAGACGATTCCCACGATGACCATTAAAACAATTTGCCCGCGCAAATACGCCTTCCACACCTGGCTGATACGCCGGTAGAGTTCACGCATTTCATCCTGGTAGCGGGGCGGTGACAGATCTATCAACCAATCTCGTATACGCGGCCAGTGTGAAAGGAACAGGTGCACGCTGACCATGATGACCAAAAACCACAACACTCCCACAGAGGTTGATTCCAGCAATTGAAATAACTCTCTCGGTATAGGCGAGAGCACAGTTGTTTCTATCTGATTTAGAGATTCTGCCAACTGTTCGAAGTGAAAGACATACCCGGCAAACTCGAAGGGTTGGGAAAAATACTGTTGTAACTGATCCGTTAGATCCAGCAAGTCCTGAATGATAAGACGGGCCTCATCCAGAAATAGAGGCGTTAGCGTTGCAGGTAAACCAACCAGAAGAACCAAAGCTGAAAAATAAACCAGATTGACAGTCAGTTTTCTGGACATGCGCGTCCGGTCGATCAGGAACACGACCAGCGGGTTGATCAAATACGCGGCAAAGCCGGCGATCACCAACGCATTCACCGCCTCATGCGCGAAGAACAGGAGCGCAATAAAAGTAACAAATGCGAGAATCCCTACCGTGTAACGGAACGGCATACTCCAATTGTTGTTCATAACAACTGTTTAACGGCCTCCAGTGTTGGTTCAATGATGGGCGCTTCTGTCACAGCCTGCATGGCAGCCTTGACGTCCTTCAGCCCGCTACCTGTATTTAACACCAGAATGGGATCATCGCCTCCCACTACGCCCTGACCTGCTGCCTTGACCAATCCGGCATAAGAGGTCGCCCCGGCCGGTTCCGCAAAAACGCCAACCTTGCCGAGTTCCGCTATCGCGGAAAGGATTTCATCGTCTGACACGGTGATGTAGGTTCCACCAGTATCGCGTGCTGCACGCACGGCACGCACGCCATCGCGCGGCAGGTCCACGGAGATGCTGTCAGCCAGGGTAGTTGCCGAAACGGGAACAATCTCCTCGGTCCCCGCGCGGAACGCGTTGGCAATCGCGGCGGAACCGTCCGCCTGCACACCCATGATGCGCGGCATGCTTTCGATCCAGCCCAGTTCCATCAAATCCTTGAAGCCTTTGTGGATGCCGGAGATGATGTTGCCATCCCCAACCGAGACGAAGACCGTGAAAGGCGTCGTCCCGATGGCTTCCTGCATGAATTCCCATATCTCGAAGGCGGCGGTCTTCTTGCCCTCGGCGGTGAAGGGATTGTAGCCCGTGTTGCGGCAGTACCAACCGAATTCCTGCGAAGCCTTGATGGTCAGGTCGAAGGCATCATCGTAGGTACCGTCCACCAGCATGACCTTGGCGCCGAAGACCAGTAACTGCGCCACCTTGGCCGGGGGCGCGGACTTGGGCGCAAAGATGACCGCCTTCTGCCCCACCGCCGCAGCCATACCGGCCAGCGCCGCGCCCGCGTTGCCCGTGGAAGCGGTCACTACTACTTCGGCTTTAATCTCACGGGCGCGTGCCACCACAACCGCGCTGGCACGGTCCTTGAAGGAAGCGGTTGGGTTGCGGGACTCGTCTTTGAGCCAGAATTGTTTCAGATCCAGTTTCTCGGCCAGCACAGGCATATCGAAGACCGGCGTCCAACCCGCGGCGTGTAAAGGCGTGCCGCCGCCCGGGATTTCAGGGACCGGCAGAAGGGGTGCATACTTCCACAACGAAGCATCCGCCCGACTGGTGATATCTTCGGGATGAAATTTATTCTTGAGATCTTCATAATCCAGGATGACATCCAGATTGCCGCCATCCTGTGGACAGGTATACGTCACCTGCCCAGGCCCGTACTCGGTCTTGCAGATCGAACAGCGATAGCCAGTGAATTTGCTCATAAGTTCCTCTCTTGAATTGCTCTATTTTACCCTGATGTATCCTCTCATTCACATAAAAATGGATTCTTAACAAATTTCCATGGATTTCTTGTTTGGTGATTGAAATTGTATTCCACTGGAAAGTTACTATACTTAAAATTGCAAATTCCATCACAACAAGGATAAACGATATGTCTATACCTTCTACTGAATTCTTCCGTTTAGATCCATTAACAGGATGCGACAACTTTCTCAGTTTTGTTGAAACGCTCAATCAGTTGTCATCAGAAGAGAGAAAGCAAAATTTTTCAATCCTTTACACCGATATGAACCACATGAGAATGTT
>JASFRG010000058.1:0-25833 GCA_050115035.1 Anaerolineales bacterium
GTGGAGGAAGATGAGATGCGCCTGGTTCTGGGCATCGCGCATCAACGCCTGGACCTCCAGCAGGTTTCCGATATATTGACTTTGTCCTCCGCTGAGACTGCCAATTTACTGAACAGGGCATATTCCAGATGCATCCTCGACAAAGTGCTCGAGGATGGCGTCACCAAATACAAGATTTCAAATTTTTACGCGCGCCTGGATCACTTCATCAAATACGAAAACTGGCAGGATATCCCGGTCGAAGACCGCAAAGTCATCAACCGGCGGTATTTCGATGAGTTCATCGCCAGGCATAGAAACAACATCGAGCGCAAAATGCTGGGGTTGGAAGCCGAAAACGCCTTGCCTAATGACACCGTCATGCTGCTAAGCGAAGTCGAAGAGATGATCGAGGCCGCGGAAGACATTGTCGTGCAGCCTTGCGATTGCCGTAAACTAGGCGAAAATTGCAACCGCCCCGTGGAGACCTGCATCTGGCTGGATGAAGGCGCCCGCCAGGCTTTAGACCGCGGGCACGGACGCCGTTTGACAAAAGAAGAAGCCCTCCAACTACTGCGTCGGGCAGACAACAAAGGTCTGATGCACACCGCGGACAGCGAGTGGCACGAACGCGGATTGCATGCCATCTGCAACTGCTGCGCCTGCGATTGCTATCCATTCCGTGCCGCTCAAGAATTAGGCACTAAAGGCGTCTGGCCGAAAAGTCATTACATCGCGAAATACAGTACGGAAGTTTGTAATCAATGTGGCGCCTGTGTCAAACGCTGCCACTTCGAAGCCTTTTACCACAATGGCTCAATTGTTGAAATTGACGGGAAAAGCAAGCAGACGGTTGCATTCGATCCGGAGAAATGCTGGGGCTGTGGGCTTTGCGCAAACACCTGCCCACAGGATGCCATCGAAATGATCAAACTGTAAGAAGTTCTTTTTTCGGGGAGAAGGAGAGAATCTAATGAAAGCCGTACGATTGGTCAAGGTAGGCCAGCCGTTAGAGATGCACGAGGTTCCAATTCCAGAAGTTGGCCTGCAGGATGTATTGGTAAAAGTCAAGGCAGCCGGGATCTGTCATTCCGATGCGCATTATCGGGCGGGAGTATCGCCGGTGCGCCCGTTGCCGTTGACATTGGGACATGAGGTGGCCGGGGTGGTGGAAAAAGTGGGTGAAACAGTTGCAGATGTACAACCGGGAGACCGCGTCTGTCTTCATTATATGGTCACCTGCGGGAGTTGCGAATACTGCAATATGGGCAGCGAGCAGTTCTGCACGTCCGGATCGATGATCGGGAAATATCAACCGGGTGGATATGCCGAATATATCTGTCTGCCGTCCAGAAGCGTCTTCAAGTTGCCGAAAGAGATCCCTTTTGAACAGGCTGCCATCATGATGTGCTCTTCAGCAACATCCTTGCATGCCCTACGAAAAGCGCGTTTGAAGGTCGGGGAAACTGCGGCTATTTTCGGCGTAGGTGGATTGGGCATGTCAGCCGTGCAACTGGCTTATGCAATGGGCGCACTGCGCGTGTACGGCGTAGATCTAAATCCAGAAAAACTGGCGCTGGCGGAAGAGTATGGGGCGATTCCCATCAATGCCGGTCGGGTGGATGCAGTAGAGGAAATCAAACGTTTGACACAAAGTAAAGGGGTAGATGTGGCAGTCGAGTTGATCGGTCTGCCGATAACCATGCGGCAGGCTATCGATAGCGTGGGCGTTTTTGGGCGTGTTGCATTGGTTGGCTTGAATGAGAAAACGATCGAAATCAATCCATATGCAGAATTATTGCTCAGGGAAGCTGAGATCATCGGTGTGTCTGATCACCTGGCAAGTGAGATTCCAACACTAATTAACTTCGCTCAAACGGGGAAGCTCGAACTATCAAAGGTAATTTCTCATACGATCCCCCTGGATGTAGACATGATCAACGAGACCTTCGACCGGCTCGACAGGTACAGTCACGCGGGACGAGTGGTGATTAAACCCTAGGCGCAGCGATCGAGCCCAGGCCTGCCTCCGATAGCCCGCTCAGAATGCCTACATCGAGTTCCAACCCCGCCATTCGATCACTCCGCTGATCTTGACATTGGTACAATGAACGATAGTTTCATCGAAGACGAATAAATGAGTAAAAAAGATGCAAAAACAGGGGGCTTTGCTTGCACACATTTGGAATTATGCTATTATAGAGTAGTGTTGTAGCATTTATTGATATATTCCCAGTATATTCATAATGTGTTTAGTAAATTATGCGGAAGAGCGAACCCAGACAGATCAAGCCAGTTCTATGTTCAAAGATTTGGCTTTTCGCTTGATATTTCGCTCAAAACAAAAGCATCGAATCGAAATGAAAGGAGGTGTAGCCATCGATAAAACTAAGTTAGCGTTTGGTTTGTTCGCCCTTTAGTCACCTTGAGATGGAGGAAGAAAAGTGAAAAAGTATCAAGTATCTAAGAAAGAAATGGAAAAGACGCATCCGGCTATTCCAGATGCCTATGATAAGCTCGTACAAGGCCGTATCTCACGGCGGGATTTCCTGCGATTCTCGACATTGCTCGGTATGTCCGCTAGCACGGCTTATTTTTTGGCTGCCTGTGGTGCACCTGAACCAGCAGCACCGGCTGAACCTGCAGCCCCCGAATCGGGAATCAAACGTGGCGGCACGTGGACAAGTTCCATGCAACTCCAACTTCTCGATCATCCCGCACGCCTTTCGTGGGTTGAAGGTGCAAACATCGTTCGCCAAATCTCTGAATACCTGACTTTGACAGGAACAGATAACATCACGCGCCCCTACCTGCTAGACAGATGGGAAGCCAGTGAAGATGTCTTGACCTGGGATCTGTATTTGAAACAGGGCATCAAATTCAACAACGGAGATGAACTCACTGCAGACGATGTCATGTTCACCTTTGGCGAATGGCTGAATGAGGATGTCGGCTCTTCGATGCTGGGATTGATGGCTTACTTAAGCGGTATGCAAGATGTTGAGAAAGTGGATGACTATCATGTCAGACTGCATTTGCAATTCGGCGATATCGCTGTACCAGAGCATCTCTTCCACTATCCGGCTGTCATTCTGCATCGCAATTTCGAAGGCGACATCATCCGGCAGCCCGTTGGCACAGGCGCCTTTACGTTAGAAGAGTATGCTGAAGGTGAGCGTGCAGTCTTTAAACGCCGAGAGGATTACTGGCAGATGGGCGCAGATGGAGACCCGCTGCCCTACCTGGACGAGGTTATCTACGTTTCCACGGATAAGGATGCTGGCGTTGCTGCGTTGCAATCAGGTCAGGTGGACTCGCTGTACGACCCGCGCCCCACTGACTTCCAGGCCCTGCAAGGTGTGGATGGATTGACTATTCGCTCGGCCAGCACAGCGCAATGTCTGATCGGTCGTATGCGCGTCGATCTGGAACCCTGGGACGATGTACGTGTCCGCAACGCCATGAAGATGTGCCAGGACCGCGCCAAGATCTTACAACTGGCCTACTTTGGTGAGGGCGACCTCTCCCTGGATGCTCATGTTGCGCCTGTCCACCCGGCTTACTGTGAGAAGGATATCCCTGCATACGATCCGGATGGCGCCAGAGCATTATTAGAAGAATACGCCGCTGAGAAGGGCATTGAACTGCCGCTCACGGTCACCCTGGCGACCAAGAATGACCAGGCTGAACCTGAGATTGCTCAGGCTTTGAAAGAATTGGCCGAACCGGCTGGCTTCGATATTCAATTGGATATCACTGAACCAGCAGGCTACTGGGACCGCTGGACCGAGGTCGATCTGGGCATTACCTCCTGGACGCATCGCCCTCTGGCAACCATGGTTCTGCCTCTGGCTTACACAGAGGAAGCTATCGGCGCCTGGAACGAGACTCGCTGGACAGACCCAGAGTTCGAAGAAGTATTGCGTGAAGCTCAGGGCACATTGGACGTCGAGGCCCGTCGCAGCTTGATGTGCACGATCGAAGACATCATGCAAGAGCGCGGCCCGATCTTCAACAGCTTCTGGAAGAGCGTTTGGAACATCACAAATTCCAAGTTCCAGAACGTCCAGGCTCACCCCACGGCTTACGACCTGCTTTACGATGTCTGGAAAGATGAGTAAATTTTCGTTAGACAGCTAAACATAGGAGGCCCGACTAAGATGTCGGGCCTCCTGTAAAAGGAGCAACCTATGGCTCGATTCATCATCCGTAGTATTATTTCAACCATTGTTACCATGCTCCTGGTTTCTATTGCCCTGTTCTTTCTGATTGAGGTAGGCAGCGGTGATATTACGGTAAAAATTTTGGGAGTTTTTGCCACTCCAGAGCAACGCGCCTCTTATCGCGCCCAGCTGGGCTTAGATGCACCACCCTGGCAACGTTATATCGACTGGCTGGTTGGCAACGATTGGCGCGCCGAAAGATTAGTTGGACATCCATTGGTTACGGCCATCAATCCGCAGTCTGGCGAAGCGAATTGGTGGGCTGATGTCGATGGTCAATTGACACGTTGGAGATTGGAAGAAGGTCGCCTGCTTGAGTTGAGGCGTCAAGATGACGGATCGACCACCTCCCATATTGCCAGCGGAGTCTGGCAAACCGATGAAGAAGGCAGGGAATACTTCTGGGGAGTCGATATTAAGAATAATGCTGTCAAATGGGTACGAGGTGAGGGCTCTGAAGTATGGGTCTTAACAAAAGCCGGTTTGCGCAAAGAAGGGGATGGTCCCCAGCAATATATTCCTCTCCGTAAAGGATTGCTACGAGGGGATCCTGGAATTTCATTACAATTTGGGCGCCCGGTAGCAGCCACATTGGTCTCACGTGTTCGCAATACGCTTGTGCTCGCGGGAGCAGCTTTTGTGATCGTCATGCCTCTGGCACTCTTTTTCGGGATCCTGGCTGGCATCAATGAAGGCAAACCTCTTGATCGTTTCATTTCGATCACCAGTCTGGGATTTACAGCCACGCCGGAGTTTGTCACTGGCATCTTTCTGATCTTGATATTTGGCATTTGGCTAAAATGGCTGCCTGCGGTGGCTATTTTTACCAGTGCGGATGCTATCTTCCAGGATCCAAAATTGCTGGCTTTACCCGTGCTAACGCTGACGGCAGTTGAGCTTGGATATGTTGCCCGCATGACCCGAGCCAGTATGGTCGAAGTGATGGATTCGGCTTATATCCGTACCGCCATCATCAAAGGGATGCCCAGGATGCGCGTTGTGTTACGACATGCAATTCGCAATGCACTCATGGCCCCGATCACCATTATCATGTTGCACGTCAACTGGTTGATTGGTGGACTTGTAGTGGTTGAGGTGATTTTTGGTTATCCGGGGCTGGGTTATTACATCTATAGGTCTGCCATCTTCGGGGATTTCAATGCAGTAGAAGCAGCCGCTATGGTGACAGTTGCAATTGCGATCATCACACGCTTACTAGGCGACCTGGCATATACATTGTTGAATCCGCGCATTCGCTACGCATAAGGAGATGAGAGTATGGCAGTAAAAGCAATGACACAACCTCGTCCATCTCGCTTCCAGAAGATGTGGAAAAGCGTATCGATCGTATTCGAGTCGCGGGTCGCTACCGTGGGTATGGCAATTGTACTTTTCTGGTTACTATTGGCGTTCATATCGCTCTTTTGGACACCATATGACCCCAATGCTTCTGATTTTCTACAAAATCAGGGCCCCAGCGTTCAAAACCTGTTGGGGACTGACCACCTTGGCCGTGACATTCTCTCGCGACTGATGCAGGGCACCCAAGTTATCCTGCTGAAAACCCGTCTGCCTGGTTCGGATGTTTCTATTCCCGGCGGCGTAGCAATCTGGGGAGTCATTGGTTCGCTAACTTTTGGTGCACTATTGGGCCTAAATGCCGGATACCGGGGTGGCTGGTGGGATCAGATCATCATGCAAGTTCTGGACGCGCTGATAGCTTTCCCGCGCATCGTACTCTACCTGGTGGTGATCGCTGCTCTGGGACAGGGAGACCTGGTAGTCATCCTGGCGATAACCATCACCGGTGCACCCGGCGTTGCCCGACTGGCCCGCAGCCTGGCACTGGACATCAAAACCCGTGATTACATCCGGGCAGCGGAAACCCGTGGTGAAAGCGTCTGGTACATCATGTTCCGGGAAATCTTACCGAATGCTCGAGGTCCATTGTTGGTCGATGGGATGTTGAGAGTCGGATATGCTATCTTCGCTATCGGCACCCTCGGCTTTCTGGGGATCGGGCTCCCGCCGCCAGACCCTGATTGGGGGAATATGGTCAACGAGGCTCGAAGAAATATTTTTGCAAACCAATTGGCAGTCATCTGGCCGGCATTGGCCATCGCTTCGCTGGTGATTGGGTTGAATCTCTTCGCAGATGGATTGCGCGAAGAGTTGACCAGGTATCAAAAGTGAGGCCAGTATGACAATTGATTTCAAACCATCCACCCCTGTCTTAAAACTTGAAGAGGTAGCCGTCGCCTACAAGGTACGCGGCGGTGAAATTGAAGCTGTTCAAAACGTCTCCTTTGAGATTATGCGTGGTGAAACCATGGGCATCGTCGGTGAGTCCGGATGCGGAAAGAGCACTGTTGCCTGGGCTGTGTTGAATTTCCTGGGAGCCAATGGATATGTAAAACGCGGCAGCATCAAATTCCAGGGCCAGGAACTGGTTGGCGTAACTGGAGAGGAACTTCGTCGGTTGCGAGGTGACCAGATTGCTATGGTCTACCAGGATCCAATGCAGGCTTTGAATCCATCTATGCGTCTGGGTGACCAGATGTCTGAAGTGCTGACCGTTCACCGGGATATGGAGAAAGAAGAGGCTGAGAAACGTTGCATTGAGATGTTGGAACGGGTGTATATGCCTGATTCTGCCAATGTCATGAAGCGCTATCCGCATCAAATTTCCGGCGGTCAACAGCAACGAGTGGTCATCGCCATGGCGCTGCTCAATAACCCGGCTTTGCTCATCATGGATGAGCCGACGACCGCCCTGGATGTAACCGTTGAGGCGGCTGTGCTGGACCTGATCGCTGAGCTCCGGCGTGAGTTCGACACCGCCATCATGTACATTACTCATAACCTGGGTGTTGTTGCTCGCGTATCCACTCGTGTAGGTGTGATGTACGCTGGTGAAATGGTAGAACGAGCTTCGGTAGAGGATATTTATAAGAAGCCCCAGCATCCGTACACTCAGGGTTTGATCCGCTGCGTGCCCAAACTGGGCGCCGATAAAGCCAAAAGCGTGCTCTATCCAATTCGAGGGCGGGTACCCCCGCCCAATAACCGTCCTACTGGTTGTGTCTATGGACCTCGCTGTGATTACGTGCAAGACCGTTGTCGTGAAGAAAGACCACTGTTGCGTTCAATAACCCCAGATGTGCAAGTGCGCTGTCATTTTGCAGAGGAGATCGATGCATCGAAATGGACACCTTCTGAAGACATCATGCCGCCCTCAATCAAAGTTAAAGATAAAGCTCAAGAGCCAATTCTTTCTTTAGACAACCTCAAGAAATATTATGAGGTTCAGGGAAGCTCATTAAGAGATGTCGTTGGGCTTGGCGAAAAACGTTTTGTCAAGGCTGTTGAAAATGCTTCTTTTGATCTTCCCAAGGGAACAACACTGGGAATCGTAGGTGAATCGGGTTGTGGCAAAAGCACGCTGATCAAGACCTTAATCGGATTGGAGGAAACAACTTCCGGAGAAGCCAAGTTCATTGGATTTGATATTACGGATGATATTTCGAGCCGTGATGAAAATCTCATCAAGGAACTGCAGATGGTTTTCCAGAACCCCGATTCGACCATGAACCCATCTTATACTGTGGGTCAGCAAATCGGTCGGCCGATGCGGCGCTTCAGGACTGTACCCAACAATCAAGTTCGCGATGAAGTCGTCAAGCTGTTGGAGGCGATGCGTTTGGGCGAGAATTATTTTGATCGTCTGCCGCGACAGTTAAGTGGTGGAGAGAAGCAACGTGTCGGGATCGCCCGGGCTTTGGCCAGCCATCCGGATCTGGTGCTGTGTGATGAACCGGTCAGCGCTCTGGATGTCTCGGTTCAAGCCGCCATCCTGAACCTGCTTCTGGAAGTCCAACAGGAGTTCGACACCACCCTGATTTTCATCGCCCATGACCTGAGCGTTGTACGCTTTTTCTCGGATCAGGTGGGCGTGATGTATCTAGGGCAGATCATGGAAATTGGTCCCGCCGAAGCGATTTACGCGCCGCCTTACCATCCCTATTCTGAAGCTCTGCTATCTGCTGTTCCTATTCCCGATCCTTCAGCCGTGCAAAAGAACATCCGTCTCGAAGGCAATGTCCCCAGCGCTATCGATCCTCCTAGTGGATGTCGTTTCCATACGCGCTGCCCACGAAGGAAGTTGCTACCAGACGGTGGCAAGATTTGCGAGACGGAGATTCCACCCTGGCAAGAGGCTGCCGAAGGGCATCGCATCTTTTGTCACATACCTTTGGAGACATTACGCACCTTTGATCCGGTTATTTCCCAACCGAAGGAGGCTTCCTAGCATGTTAGTAAAAGATTATATGACACGACATCCGATCATGATCGCGCCTGAAACCCCTGCGGTTGAGGCACAAAACATAATGATTGAAAACAACGTTCGCCATTTGCCTGTGGTCGGTGATGGCAAGCGCTTGTTGGGGTTGGTTACGCGAGAAAGGCTAAAAGTGCCTCCCACCGACCTAGGCAGCCTGAACGTTTGGGAGATAAGCCGATTCCTATCCAACCTGAAAGTAAGCGATGTGATGATCAAGAAGAGCGATCTCTTTATCACCGATCCAAACACGACACTCGAGGCAGCAGCTCAAATCATGTGTGAGCATAAAATAGGTAGCTTGCTTGTGGTGGATGATGATGTTGTGGTAGGAATCATCACCGAAGTAGATATGTTGGCGGAGTTGACGAGCCTCCTAGGTGGCACTGTCAAAGGGGTACGCATTATGATTCGGGTGCCAGATCAGGTTGGGGAGTATGCCAAGGTGATGTCGGCCATTACCGAGCAGGGCTGGGGCATATACGCCAGTGGTGGCGTACCTGCGCCAAAACGCCCGGGATATTGGGATTTGGTCGTCAAAGTCCGCGATGTGCCAAAAGATAAACTAGTGGCGGTGTTAGAAAAGATCGAGGGCCAGGAAGTGATTGACGCACGCGAAACATCCTGAATTCGATTGAGCAGATTAATTTAAAAAGCCTTGCAGACGGTGAAAAACTGCAAGGCTTTTTGTTTTAGAAATTGCGGACCTTACTTCTCAGCATTCCGTTCGGCTAATACCTCAGCAATCACCTTCTCTGCCTCTTCAGGCAGGGGCGGTACTTCATGTTCAGCCAGAATCTGTCTGGCATGTTCATTGGCACGCGTAAACATATCCTTGGACCCGGCAGCCTGCCAAACGTCGTATTGGTTGCGGTCGATGACCTTGGGCGCCCACTGCGCGGTGCGGAAGTTGTCCATGGTGTGGTCGTCGGCCAGGAACCCTGCTCCTGGCTCAGCGCGGGCAATGGCATCCAGCGCGAGAGTCTCTTTGTTTACAGGCATCCCACCCATTAGGGAACGGGTCATGCGGATGATCTCATCGGCAATAACCAGCAACTCCATCGAAGAGGTAGAACCGTACTCCATATAAGCCACATCATGCACAAGCGTGATATGAGATAAATAAGCGTTCATAATCGAGAAGGTGGCTTCCAAGCCAGCCTGCGCATCGACAACCTTGCTGTCCGTTGCGCCACCATAGCCCCAGACCGGTAAATTGTAATAGCGAGCCAGTTCTGCCCAGGCACCCATCCCCAGGCTCCACTCCGGACTGCCGTAGCTGACGATGGTGGTCTTCATATCCAGGGCTGCTGTATTCATCCCATACAGGAAAGGTGCGCCTGGGTTGACCAGTTGGGTGATGATCAATCCCAGCAGGCATTCGGCGTTACCCAGGGCCACCGCCCCTGCAACCGTGATCGGTCCGCCGCCGCCTGTGTTCGTTGAGGGAATGTACGCCGCCGGGATGCCTTTCTCCGCGCAGAAGATATGCTTTTGCAGGGATTCTTCAATGATATACAACGGCGAAATTGGCTCCGCATAATGTAAAAGAATTGGTTTCTCTCGCAGGGCCTCCTCCCCTCCCATAGCGGCCGCGGCGATACGGTAAATGTCTTCCATATCCTTGCGATTCTGAGCCGTATAGACATTGGGCTTGACCGATCCGCGCAGCATACGGATGAAAGAATGAATATACAGATCATCCGCTGGCACATCCGAGGGATTGCCCATCGACATGACGAAATCGATGCTCCCGAGAACATCTCCTAATCGGGCAAAATCTTCGACATCTTGTGCAATCGTTCTACGACGCTCGCCCGTTTCCAGATCCAGCGTGAAGGTGGTATCAGAACCGGTGCCGAAAAAAACCTTGCCCAGTTCCAAAGGCATGCTCAGTTCTCCAAGCCGGTTGTGCATGGGAATGCGCGAGGGGGCTTTGTCTATGGCATCGGTCACCAGGTTTTCGGGAATCTTGATGCGTCCGTTTGATTCCCGGGCTCCGGCTTCGAGTAACAACTCGCGGCCTTGAGGGTCTTGCATCTTGACGCCCGTCTGGCTCAGGATCTCAAGGGTGGCATAGTGCAGCTCGCGGACCTGCTCATCTGAAATCATGCGAACTGCGGGTTGAAGGGTTGGAACGGGGTGTTGCTGGGTCATCGTCTCTCTCCTCATCTTTATCTTTTGAATTGATTGTTTTGGCGAATAGTGTTTAAGATTCGTTCTGGCGTGGCGGGGATTTGGCGTACCCGCACGCCAATTGCACGAGAAGCTGCATTGATAATGGCCGGGGTGGAAGGCAGCATGGCAGCTTCCCCCAACCCTTTAGCCCCCAAGGGACCCTGGCGGCTTGGCACCTCCACCAGAACGACTTCGATCTCTGGGATCTCGCCGATCATGGGGAGGATATAATCGCTCAGGCCGGTTGTTTTCCCGGGGATATAGGCTTCGGTCAGCGCTGCTCCCAATCCCATGATAACTGCGCCTTCGACCTGCCCTTCAGCGCCAATCGGGTTGATCGCCCGCCCAACGTCGTGTACGGCTACATAACGTGTAACCCTGACTTCTCCGGTTTCCATATCCACACGCACCTCTGCCATATGCGCGCCGGTGACAAAATGTGGCGTGTACGTGGGGCGGTTCGCTTCTGGAAATAGGGGCGAGGGATCGAAAAAACCACGCACTTTACGGGACTTACCTATATGATCGAATTCTTTAACCAAATCTTGCAGCGAAATATTTTTAGAGGGATCGTTTAGGCTAATAACCTTGTTCACATCCAGAGCAAGAGAATCGGGATCACAATCGAGCACCTCCGCAGCAGTCCCGAGAATCTCGGCTTTCAACGTTTGGGCTGCTTCACATACCGCGTTACCTACCCAGTAGGTTGCCCTGGAAGCCCCTTGGACATCACTATCCGGAGTCTGAGCTGTATCCGCGTTGACCAGATTAATGTAATCGCGTGGGATTCCCAGCGTCTCGGCGGCTAACTGAAGCATAACCGTACCGATGCCCTGACCGTAATCCGGGGCCGAGCAGTAAACGACGAAGCGTCCATCCGGGACCAGTTCTGCGTGCGCTTCGATGCGCAGGTTACCCGACTTGCCAAAGCGATACCACATTCCAGCCACGCCAACTCCTGCCCGAATAGGAGTATCCGAATTATTAGCATTGAAAGCCTGCACGCTTTTTTGAAATTCCTGATAGCGTGATCGTAAAGCCTCCAACACTTCCGTATAACCGAGGTTTTCGGCCACAGGGTAACCCAGAAATGTATCCGAATCCTGATCGATCTTGTTCCTTAAACGAAACTCTATCGGATCAGCATCCAAACGCTGGATCATTTCGTCCAATGTGCATTCAAGGGCAAATGTAGATTGCGGACTGCCAAACCCCCGGAACTGTCCGCTTTTGGGGCCATTGGAGTAAATGCTCTGGGCATAGATGTCCGCCGCTTCCCATTGATATGCGCCGCCCGCCGCCATGACCGCATATTCTGGGATGTAATATCCGGCAGAATCATAGCCACCGGTGTTGGCCTCGATGCGCACCTGGATGCCTGTCAATTTTTTATCACGGTCCACTCCGATTTTATACTGCATTTGATATGGATGCCGTTTTGGGGATGCCTCGAATGACTCCGAGCGAGAATAGACCAATCGGACGGGTTTACGCGTCAGATGGGTCATTAGCCCAGCAGCGACTAGGGGCCAGGGATCCTGCTTGCCGCCGAAGGAGCCACCTGTGGGTGGAGTGATGAAGCGCACCTGATCGAGGGGCAGATCCAGTGCCTCGGCGATCCAATTGAGCTGCCAGTGGGGTTCATGGGTGCCCCCCATCACAGTTACCCTACCAGCTTCATCTAGGAACCCCAGAGCGGTTTCGCTTTCTAGGGCTGCGTGTTCTTGGTACGAGGTAGCATATTGAGTTTCAAGGATGATCTCAGATTTAGAGAAAGCAGCAGCTACATTCCTCTGGATGACTTGATGCTCTTTCAGCCTGTCCCCGCCCGGATAAATGGGAATTTCGCTATTGGTTTCAAAAGAATAAGAGAGTGGTTCGTACTCCACGCTGATAGCCCCAAGTGCAGCTTGAGCGGCTTTCTGAGATTCAGCGACAATCAGGGCAATTGGAGCCCCTTTCGTCTTCATGGTATCGCCCACGGGGGTCAGTAATGGTTCTTCGTGACTGTACTCCGGAAATCCATTCACCCCCGGGATGTCTTCAGCGGTGATGATGCGGATGACGCCCGGAACCCTGATGGCTGCGCTGGTATTCAGGGAAAGCAGATGCGCATGGTGATAGGGGCTGCGCAGCACCCGGGCATGCAGCAAGTCGGGAAGTCGCATATCCGGGACGTATTTCGTTCGCCCCGTTACTTTGGCAAACGCGTCAATACGACGGGTCTCTCCCCCGATCACCTGCCGACCGTCAAAACCATCCATCACGAAGCCCGAGACAGGATCTTGTTTATCTTGTTCTTCACGTCTGAGCTTAAAGGCTCAGGATTGTGTTCCTTGATGGTTTCCTTAACCCTCTTGGTGAGACGCTCTCCTAGCGTGGTAGCACCTTCATCGAGCCAGGTCGTCCGCAGACTGCGATCCAGCAAACTGGGATACCAGAAATCCTTGAAGCGGTTCAGGGTCTGTTGAGTGTTCATGAAATGGCCACCGGGACCAACGTTATGGATTTCATCCAGCACGAGGGTATCTTTGTTGATTTCAATGCCTTTCATCATATTGTCTGCCAGAGCGACCAGTTCATCGGTCAAGACGACCATCTCAAAGCTGAAGGTCAGGCCGCTCTCCATGTACCCAACGTCATGGATCAGGTTGGCACCGCTAAATTTTGCCATCATCACAGACAACAGCGCTTCCAGCGCGGCTTGTTCATCCATCACTTTTGCATCGGTGCAACCTGCGTACCCCCAGGTGGGGATACCGTAACAGCGTCCCAACTGAGCCAGCGCCGATTTGGTGAGTTGGAACTCGGGCGAGGCGTAGCAGATCTGGGCGGCTTTCATGTCCATATGATGGAGGCCGGCCCCAAAGATGTAAGGTGCGCCTGGCTTCGTCAACTGATGCACCACTAGGCTGCTGAGGATCTCAGCCAGGGACATCGCCAGTCCGCCGGCCATCGTGATCGGACCGGTGCCGCCCATCAACGGCGCCGGCGAGTGCACAATGGGCAGTTCGTATTTCGCCATCAGCATCAGCTTATCGACGGCAGTTTCGGATTGTTGGAGAGGTGAACTGGGCTCGGAATACAGCAGAATATGCTGCTGTTCGCGCAGCGCATCGTGCCCGCCTGCCACTGCCGCAGCCATGTCGATGGCGCGCTGGCAGCTATCCAGGTCATCGGTGACGAAAACGATTGGCTTGGTGGTATGCTCCAACATCAGAGCCATCTGGGTGTCATAAGCCAGGTCGGTGTCGACATCCATCGGGATACCATTCGACATGACAAAGTGGATATTTGGCAAAGCATCGCACAAACGGTAACTGTCGATGAGGTCCTGAGTCTTGAATTTACGATGCTCGCTAGTTTCAAAATCCAACAGGTTGATGCAATCAGAGCCCGTGCCGAAGCTAACCGTTCTATCCTCGAGAAATACTGCTGGTTCCCCGTCCCGGTCGCACATGACTACTCGGCCAGGTGCGGTAGAGATGGCATCTTCCACCATCCGGGCAGGAAACTTCACCAAATTCCCATCGCTGACGAAAGCCCCAGCCCCCTTCAGCATCTCAACAGCACCCTTGTGATGAAAGCGTATGCCCGTGCGCCTGAGCACTTCCAGGGCTGCCATATGAAGATCCTTCATTTGACTTTCGGAAAGTATTGAGAATTGGGGGCCCAGAAAAGAAACTGTGTTCACATTTGCCATATCACTCCTCCTTCAAAGGAGATAACAGGATACCTCGATACTTTCCCAGGGCTCTCCCTGGTATCAGCTGCTACCCCACCAATTGCCATTTATCCGCCCCGTCATCCATGACCGTATCAAGGATAGCATCTTGAGACGGGTTAACTTCATCTTCAATAGCCTGACGGGCCTTTTCGATATCGTGTTCTTCCAGCGCCTCGATGATGTGGTTGTGCATGCGGATCTGCCTCTTTCCAATCCGTTGCACCACCATAAACCTGGCCAAGCGGTCATGCAGCTTCTTCACTTCATCAGCCAATAGCATATTGCCCGAGGCAACTGCAATCAAATAATGAAACTTGCGGTTTTCCTCGGTGTAGCGTTCATAGGATGCGTCGTCCTCACCAGTATAACCGGCATGAATTTGGCGCAACTCTTCCAGTTGCTCGGATGTGATCCTTAATACAGCTTTTTCAATCGCGGCCGTCTCAAGTATGCGACGCATATCCAGAAGATCACGCAGCTGTTTTAATGTCAACGCAGTAACGTAATAGCCAGAACGTGGTTTGATCATCACCAGGCCTTCGTGACTCAACATCTGCAGAGCATCACGCACAGGCGTGACACTGGTATTGTAACCTTTGGCGAGTTCTTTAATATTGAGGCGGCTCCCGGGCTTGCTATGCCCCATGATAATCGTTCGCCGTAATTCTTTGTATATGCGGTCTTTGGATACAACCGGATCATTCTCGGTCAGTTTTGTTGATTCTTCCATCACACGAATCTTATCACATGATATTTCAGTTTGCAATAACTGATATATCAATTATCGTTTTAATTGACATCTGAAATATTAGATGCTATGATTGCAAAGGTGGTTGAGTGCCCGAAGCGATAGCTGAGGGTGTATCGAAACCACAAAACTAAGTTGTACAAGTGCCAAGTTGGTTTCGATACGAACTTCGTTCTACTCAACCAACGGGTTGCTCTTGAAACTCCCAAGAATCTAACAAAATGTAAAAAGGATTCTCAATGATCATAACCCACACAACCAAAATGACCAGCGCTCACTATGCGCGCATGGGACCAGGCGAATGCGAAAAAATCCACCTTGCCAGCCTCGAAATCCTGGAACGCATTGGGATCAACATCCATGACGAGAAAGCCAGGAATATCCTGGTCAAAGGCGGTGCAAAAGCCGACGGCCTGCGCGTCCGGATTCCCGAGTACATGATCACCAATGCCTTATCGGTCACACCCAAACGACTCACCCTCTACAACCGGCACGGCAAAGTCGCCATCCGCGCTGGGGGATACAACTCCTATTTTGGAGGCGGATCAGACTGCTTGAATATCCTGGACCACCACACTGGAGAACGCCGCAAACCGACACTAGAAGATGTAACTCAGGCCACCCGCCTGATGGATGCACTGCCTGAGATCGATTTCGTGATGTCCGCTTTTTTACCGGAGGATGTTGATGGGCGCATCTACGACCGTTACCAGATGGAAGTGATGCTGAACAACACCACCAAACCGATTGTCTTCGTTACGCCGGATTTCGAAGGTTGTATGGCTGCTGTGGAAATGTGCGAGGCAGTCGCTGGTGGAGCGACTGCCTTCGAACATAAACCCTTTGCAACCTGCTATATCAACGTCACTTCCGGAATGATCGCCAATGCCGAAGCGCTACAAAAGTGCATGTTCCTGGCTGAGAAGGGATTGCCCCAACTCTACATCCCCTTAAACGCTGGCGGCGTGAATTCGCCTGTCACCACTGCGGGCTGCATGGCCTCTATGAACGCAGGTACGTTGCTGGGCATCGTGCTGGCGCAATTGGTCCGCCCGGGCTCGCCAGTGGCTGTGCCTGGTTGGAATGGTGGTCCTTATAATCTAAAAACGATGGTCGGGAATTACGTTTTAGCCGACGAACAGGGCGTGCCGACCTCGATGGGCAAGTATTATGATCTGCCGGTTTTTGGCCTGGGCGGCTCCACCGATTCGAAAGTGCTCGACCAGCAATGCGGCTTCGAGGTCACGCTCAGCCTGATGACCTCGCTCCTGCATGGCGCCAATATCATCCACGATGTGGGTTTTATGGATTCAGGGATGCAGGGTTCGCTGCAAATCATCGCTATTGCCAACGACATCCTGGGCTTTCTGCGTGCCGCAACCCGGGGTGTGGAAGTAAACAATGAAACCCTGGCGCTGGATGTGATCGAAGAACTGGGTCCCACCGGCAGTTTTCTGGACCACGAGCACACTATGCGGCATTACAAAGAACCCTTTTATTCCCAATTGGCAGATAAAAAGCAGTATTCTCTCTGGCTGGAACAGGGCGGTACCACCATGGAAACCCGAGCAGCAGAAATGGTGGATTCGATATTGGCAACACATCAGTCAGAACCGCTGCCAGTGGATGTCCAGCAGGCGATCAAGGCGATCGTTCAACGCGAACAAGCTTGGATCAACAGCATAGACCCGGATTAATTTTCCTTCCCCTTACCAAGAAAGGTTACCAAATATGCATGACGATGACCGCTTTTTTATGCGTGAACCCTGGACCTATAAGCCTGAACGTAAAGGTTTCCAACCCAAACATGCCGAGCAGGGATTCGACACCCGCGCGCTGCACGCCGGATTCCATCCTCTGATGGACATGCAGGATTATCGCGCTTTTGTGCCCCCCATTGTCCCCTCCATGACCTATCCTTATCAACAGTTCGATAAGATTCCTTATCCGGTTTATGGCCGCACAAAGACTCCCACCGCGGCTCTGCTGGAAACGCGCCTGGCCGCGCTTGAGGCTGGTGAGGCCTGTCTGACGGCTGCTTCCGGTTCCCAGGCCTTGTTTAACCTGATCTTCAACATTGCCCGGCCTGGCGATAACGTCGTCACCTCGCTGAACATCTTTGGGGAAGGCTATAAACAAGCCGCAACCATCTTCCCGGAACGCTGTGGTGTTGATTTTCATTTTGTACAGAGCCCGGGCGATCCCAAATCCTGGGATGCGGAGATCGATGACAAGACCAAGCTAGTCTGGGTCGAGACTCCCAGCAACCCTACTCTCTTCGTGACCGATATCGCCGCCATCGCTGAAGTTGTCCATGCCCGCGGCGTACCTTTGATGGTAGACAACACCAGCGCCACCGCTGCCCTGCAAACCCCAATGGAGTTAGGCGCGGACATCATCTTGCTCTCGATCACAAAATTCTTGTCCGGGAATGCCACCGTCTTGGGTGGGGCCATCGTCGGGCCGGAAGCGTTGATCGAAGATGTGCGCTGGAACACCACCGAGTTCGTCGGCGCCACCATGCAGCCTTTTGACTCATGGCTGACCCTGCAATATCTGGAAACTCTGGGAATGCGCATGCAACGTCACTCATCCAATTCCCAGAAGATCGCCGAATTCCTGGCAGGCCATCCTAAAGTCACACACGTCAATCACACCGGGTTGCCGAATCACCCCCAATATGAACTGGCCCAAAAGCAAATGAAAGGCGCGGGTGGGTTGATGTCCTTCGTTGTCTCCGGCGGGATGCAAAGCGCAGCTACAGTCATGGATAGTTTCCAGTTGATCTGCCATGCCGTCACGTTTGGTACCAGCCGTACAATCTGCATGCACCCGGCCACCATCACCCATGAACACATGACCCCCGAAGAGCGCGCCGCCGTGGGGATCGATGATGGCCTTATCCGCCTCTCCGTGGGTCTCGAAGACCCGAATGACTTGATCGCCGACCTCGACCAGGCACTTTCCAAAATCTGATCTGTGAATTATCTAACCAAAATAATGGTGTGTTTACTTATATGAATTATGTCACCCTGAGCATCGCGAAGGGTCTCCCGCGCTCCGCGCGGGGATTCTTAACTCCCTACGTTCGTTCAGAATGACGTCACATTTTCATTAAAATGTAGAAGGTACAAAATGGATAAAACTACCGCCGGTAAACAATCCCCACATTTCAGCGTTTTATCTGAAGGACAATGTCAAGAACTTTACAACGTCGCGTTAGAGTGCCTCGAGCGCGTTGGGGTTAATGTCTATAACATAGAAGGGCGTCAGTTGTTGGAAGCTGCCGGCGCTGGCGCAGATGGAATCCTGGTCAAGATTCCCCGAAATATCATCCAGAGAGCAGTGGAGCAAGCACCCAATTCTTTCGAACTCTGGGACCGGGAGGGCGTGTCTTCTCTCCGGGTTGCGCCGCATCAAAACCAGTTCGGCCCCGGCCCGTCATGTACCTATCTCAACGACCCGCTTACCGGCGAGCGGCGCAGGGCCAGGCGAGGCGACGCCGGGCTTACAGCCAAGGTTTGCGATGCGCTTGAAAATATCGATTTCGTCATGAGCCTGAGTCTATACGATGATGTCACCCCTGCTCTTTCCCCCGTCTACGAATTTGCAGACATGATTACCAACACCCGCAAGCCGATCGCAGCCTGGGCGAATAACATCGAGACACTCAAGGCCATCTACGAGATCGCCACATGTGTGCGCGGGGACGAGCGGGATCTGATCGAAAAACCGAATTTGATTTACTTCTCCACCTACCACTCCCCGCTTCAACACCTAGACGAGAAAACTGCGACTATTTTATGGGCAGCGGATAAAGGTATTCCGGTCGTTTACCTGGGCGGACCTACCGTGGGGATAGAAGCGCCCATCACCGCCGCCAGCGGACTGGTCATCTACCTGGCATCCGCATTAAGCGGGCTGGCCATGGTGCAGCTTAAACACCCGGGCGCGCCGATGGCTATCGGTGGCCTTCCCATGGTGATGGATATGTTCACCGCCCGTCCGGCCTACGGTTCTCCAGAGATGTGCCTGAACACAGCGGCAGCCGCTGAATTGGCTTATTATCTCAACTTACCTTTTATGGGCACTGCGGGATCTACGGAAAGCAAATTGTTAGATGCCCAAGCTGGGGCGGAGATCACTGCCCAAACCCTGATGGCAGGCTTGAGCGGCGCTGGTCTCGTTCACGACATCGGCTTCTTGGATTGTGCGGATATCGGTTCCCTCGAACTGTTGGTTCTGTCGAACGAAGTCATCGGATATGTCAAGCGCATATTACGAGGTATCAACGTGGACCAAAAATCCATCATGCTGGAACTCATCGAAAAAGTAGGGCCGGGAGGCTATTTCATCTCTGAACCTGCATCCGCAAAACTTTGCCGCCAGGAAGTCTGGGTACCGGTGCTCTCAGATCGATTGCCCTACACACAGTGGAAAGATACCGGCGGGTTCTCCATGGAAGATCGTGTACGATTACGTCTGGTAGATATTCTCAACCACCACAATCCCCCGGAACTATCTCAAGAAGTGCTCGAAAGGATCCACGCAATTCTTGAAGAGGAAGAAATCCGTGTGAGTGCTATGAATAACGAGATTGAAATTTAAACTCGCGCGATAGTAATTTCATTCAGCAGCATACAGATTTACTCTGCCACTGTAGCCGACAATGCAAAACTATCTTACACATCGAAATCCCAAATACGCCGGGCCAAACTGCTTCGATCTCGGCCACACCTCCCCATCATAAACAATGATGTAAGCCTGTTCTTCATTTCTCTCTGTGGCCGTCCACAAGTAGATCACCTGGGAATGAACATTCCACAAGGGAGACTCTTTATCTGGCGTTATCTCATAAAAAGCTTCTTCATTATCCATATTCCACTCTCCCGCACTATTCTGACCATGGCGAGCCATAGAACGCACGACTTCCTCGACAGTTGGCAGTCGCCAGATTTCCTGTGACGTGTGAGCAAGGATCAGCCCATCTTCAGTGAGGTGTCGACAGATGCGCCCCGCTTCGTACCAGTCCGAACCTGTTCGCGGCCAACCGGGTCCATCCGGCGCCCAGGTGAGGGTCACGCCATTCCCCTGTACCCGGCGCGCATTCAGATTTCCGTCATCGACGCGTTGAGAAACACGAATAACCGAGGGAGTGCCAGAGACGACAAGAGTCAGCATGGGAATCCCGACAGCCAAAGCGACAGCCAATTTCCGTGGACGAGGTCGACCATACCAATACAGTACTCCTAATCCGATCAGTGGCAGGATGATTAAAAATGTAGCCGCATTGGAAAAAGCTTTGAAGAACCAGATTGCTAACAACGCAACAAACCCATGCAAACCGCCACCGAAGCGAGGCCAAAAAAACGATATTAGTGTGGCACCCATAAATATAAGCATCGGACTGAGATACTGCAGGAACATCAAGCCCAAATTCGATAACAGGGACTCGTGATACCAGCCTTCATGAAAATTTTCAATAATCCCCCAAAACGCCCAAATGCTGGTGATTATGATAGACAACCCCACTGCAATCCAACCTGCAATTTGCTGCTTATTGAGATTATCCATCGTGTTTTCCCTAAATTCAGTCACGGTAGTCTCCCTCCTGAGTGTTGATCCAGAATGTTATCAACGCCGTATAGGGAGACTTCCAAATCACGGACACCAGATTAACGGTAATCAATTAATATAACCGATATCAACGGTACACCCATAGAATAAAGACTGCGCAGGAGCCCCTGCAGAGCGGCCTGATCAACAGTGAGGGTCAAAACGGTGACTGGCAAACCATCGTCATCCCTTTCAACTGCGATCGTTAAATTCCCAATCCATTCCGACCAACTTTTGGCAAGCTCCCCCGGCACCTTTATCTGGTAAGTTACTGGGCGATCCAGAGTTAATTTCTGTCTGCTTTTTTGAGACATGATCAATCATTTCCAGAATATACGGCTGTTATTCACGCGGCAGGGAAGCAACGAAGTCAGCCACCAGATTGAGATTTGATTTTTCAATTTTCCAGGGTTCGTCTCCATGTTGTAGGTGTAGCGGGTCGGCAAGGAAAACGATCATCATATCGAGATCATCAATCAAGACGATTTGTTGACCGCCGTGCCCCCAAGCCAGGTTGTAGCGGTAGTTCCCAGCCTTGATCGACCACCACAGGTAGCCATAACCATTGTCACCCCAGTTGCGGCCCACGCGTAACGTCCAGGTTTTCTTTGAGTAAATTTGCAGCGAATCATGCACCCACTGCGCCGGAATAACCTGTATCCCGTTGTATTGACCATCGTTCATGTACAGCGAGCCAAATTTCGCCAGATCCGTCGAGGAGAGATGGATGTCGGAAAAACCGAGGTAGTTGCCATCCCAATCCACTTGCCAGAAATCTGGCTCTATGCCAAGTGGGTCGAAGAGGTACTCCTGGGCAAAAGACTTGAGGTCCATATCACAGGCGCGGGCCAGGATAATCCCCAAGATGTGAGGCGTCAGATTACTGTATGCCGAGTCGCTGCCCGGATCATAGGCCAAGGGCACATCCACCACGTTGGAGGTGTGAAAGCCAGAAAATAGCAACTCGGTTCCTTCCGCGGTCGCTTCTTCCCAGGGATACCCGGCGCGCATCTGTAACATCTGATGGATGGTGATCTCGTTCTTGCGGGGATCGGTGATGCGACCGGCAAACTCCGGGAAAAAATCCATCATTTTTTGGTCCAGGCTGGTCAAGCAGCTTTGATCCAAAGCGATTCCCACCAAGGCCGAGGTGATGCTCTTCGTGACGGAATGGATATTCACCTGCAGATCGGGAGCCCCGTTGTTGAAGTAATCTTCGGCGACCAGATAGCCGTTTTTGAATACCAGCAGGCTGTAAGCCGTCTCCAGTTGGGAGGCGTTGTAATAGAATTCTGCCACAAGCTCAGGGTCGAGACCCTGCTCTTCGGGCGTGGAAACAGGCCATAGATCCCGAGAGATCGGGGTGTAATCAACGGCAGCAAGTTCCGCGGCTGAAGGTCCGCCGCATCCAACCAGCATGGACAGTATCACTATCAAGGTGATGAAATGAAAGAGGAAGTGAAGTTGTTTCGTCATTTTATTTCTCCTTTCGAAAACTCAGGGCAATAAAGATCCATCCCAACACCAATTCGATCAAAAGGTGAAAGGCGAAGGAAGCTGCTTCAGCTTGCATGCTGTACTGGATCATTTTCTCGGGTGACAGGGCAAATGCTTTGACACCCAGCAGGGGACATAATGTATAGGTGGCCATCCCAAAGAAAAAGTATCCGGCCATGCGATAGTCACCGACAGTTTTCTGATGTCCGTCAAGTTGAGCCTGCTCGCTTGCCCAACGCAGGAAGATGTAAATCATCAGCAGCGTCATGACGCCACCGGCAACTCCAAAGATGATCGAAGTCGGCTCCGGCAGGGGCATGTAAGCAAATCCAACGTATACAAATCCGACGATACCGATAAGCCATTTACGGCCGGAGGGCATATCCGTTCGAGCGATAGCACCCAGGATGATGAAATAGATCCCCAGTTTGAAAGAATAGGCCCATAATAAATAACGAACGATTTTCCAGGGAGATGCAACCTGGCTGGCGCCCTCCAATGTGTTGCCACCCGCTTCCAATCCAGCCAGGTAACCGGGCAAGACCAAATAACGTCCAAAGATGGCATTGAGCAGAAAAAGGACACCGAGGCCGATCAGGATGATGCTTGTCTTTTTGTTCTTCATTGTTTTCTCCTAAACAGGAAAATTTCAATTTAGCTTGCCAGTACGCCTAATAGAAGGGAAAACCGGATCAGCGCATTGGCGAAGACGTGCAAACTAATGCTCAGGCGAATATCTTTTTTCCACCAAACTACATATCCCAGACCAGCACCCAACAAAAACACCCCGACAAAACCGAAAAATTGCCAGACATGATACAGGCCGAAGAAAAACCCACCGATCAGCGGAGCCCATTTTTCATAGCGGGAGATGCGTGGCATCAGATAGCCGCGGAAGTAAAGTTCCTCCACCCAGGGAAGGATTATCCCTGTGATGAGTAGCTGTAGCGTGAACACAAGAACGAGAATATTTTTGGCATACCCTGCATATTGAGCGGCATCATCGAGGAAGAACCATTTCGGCAGCCAGGAAAATGCACTCTCAGCCAGCATTACACTGAGCAGAGTCGCAAGCATGATGAGCAGGTACATAACGACAAATGCAACTATAAATACCAGCGTAAAGGTTTTCCAGGATACTTTTTCGCGATACAAAACGATGCCGGATAAGCTGTAGCGGCCATTCAGTTTTCTGCCTTCGTTGAGCATCACCCCAAGCATGAATGGAATATCGATCAACAGAATTGCCAGCAGAAAGGCCAACAAGGGCGGGAAACGGGTCGAGTCGAGCATCGGTTTGAGAACCAGAAATGCGACCGTTACAAGTATCCCTGGGGCGATGTGCAGCAGGAATGATTTTCCAATGGTGTGTTGTTGAATGGATTGGGTCGCAGTTGAGTCCTTCATTGTCTTTCTCCTGTTGTGCAATTTTAAAGTTGTCAAATTCTTACACCTTTAGGATACATGGAAGGTGACTTGGTGTCATACCCCGAAGGTGTTAATCGGGGGGTTAATTACCTCTTGAAGGGATGAAAAAAGACGGACCGCTTCTCTCGGCCCGTCTTCCTGCTCTGTTTTTCCGATCATTTTCTAAACTGAATCAGAAGTTTGTAAAAGCATTATTTTCCGGTAACCTTTAGGCGTTTCTGGCTCTTCGCCGTCGAACAAGGTAAATGATCAACCAGACTAGGGCGATGAGTAGCACGATGGCAGCCAAGACGAGCTTGGCCATCGCGGGAAAGCCCATACCAACATCAAAATTCATCGGCTGATACGTGAAGAGCGAGTCGTCGGCCACGCCTGTGTCGTAGAAAGTGGTCAACAAGTGCATTGTTGCTTCTGGCTGCAGATCCCAGACATCAGCGACATGTCCAAACTCGGATAGGATGACTTGCTGGCCATTGCCCAGAGAGGGCAAGAGTTCCTCCGTGGCATACCGAGCCGGAGTCGTACTGTCCACGCTTCCGCTCACCAACAGTGTCTCTACGTCCGAGGCCTGCACTTGGCGATACTCGGCTGGAATGAGCGTTGCAGGCCAATCAGAAAAATACAGTGGACTCCAGGCAATTTCGGATTGGGGAGCTCCCAGGATCGAACCTGGCGGATTCATTTCGGCAAAGTAATCACGTGCGGGGTCAAAATCAGTGCTCATTACGATCGCAGCCGATTGCCCCCAGGTCATCATTGTGGCAGGCTTTATCAAGTCATACATCAGGGACATCATCGCCAGCCCGCTGGGATCCCCCTTCTCGGCGGCAAGGTAGGCATCGTATACCATAGCGGCGTCCTGACCCGTAAGCCCCTCACGATACCAGAGAAAGAAATGGGTGAAAAATCTCACCTTGCCCGCGTCGATAGGCAGAAAGAGCCAGCGGCTGGGCATGTTTTGGGATACTGTTCGCATGGTTTCAGCCAGATCATCTGTTTGAGCGCTGCATTCGGGTTCTCGCGCGCACAGGTCGGCATCGTAGGTTATCTGCCAGTCTAGGACATCCGGTTCCCAGGCCAGTCGACCAGGTGGGTTGACAGAGATCATGGCAGACCGATAGAGGCTATCAGGATGTTCCCAGGCATAGATTATGGCCACACGTGTGCCAAAGCTTTCGCTGAGCAGATTGATACGTTCGTAGCCTAGCCCGACACGGGCTGTTTCCACATCTTCGATCTCCTCGAGGATAGTGTAGCCATCCAGATCAACCCCCTCGTCCTGCAAACGCGCCGCGCAGTGTGCAAGGGCCTCACCCATATTAGCGATAGACTCCTCGCTCAACAGGTCGTCGTCGCCCCCCTTTGCTGCCTGTATGAATTCCGGACACTGCAACTCGGGCGAACTGTCTACACCACGGTATCCAACCAGCACAAGGTCGTGTTTCTCGATCAGCCTCTCCAGGTGGGAGAATCCCATATTGGATTGCCCCGGTCCGCCACCAAGGCGAAAAATCGGCTCGGCCGGATTGCTTCCCGTGGCTCGGATGCGGGTCACTGGCAGGGCAATCAACCGTGAATTGGGGTCGATGCGATTCTCAGGCACGATCAGCGTACCGCAATCAGCAGTGTACTCCACTTCCTTTGCTTCGTAGGTGCAGGGCTCTGGATCCACGAGATCCCCTGCCTGCGCGCCTTCGGGTACGGTTAGGGTCGGAGCTTCTGGAGCGCCGCAAGCTGTGATCAGCAGCAGGATGAGTAACAGGGTAGTGATTATTGGCTTTTTCGACATCATTTATTCCTTCAAGTTGATATATGCATAGAATCGAGTTCTTACATTTTCAGGATACTTGGAAGATAACTGAATATCATACCCCGAAGGTGTTAATCAGAGGGTTAATTGAGAGATGAATGAAAAATACGGGCAGTTTTCTATCAACCCGTATTTTTTGTCGAAGCTCTTGATTGCGATAAATAAGTAAACTACTATCGACTCAAAGTCGATAGCTTTGAATGTCGAATGAAATTCGACTAAAGCTCCTCCACACTAAAATCCTGCTCTTCATCTTCTGGAGCTATCTGCGATTGTTTCTCGATGTAC
>JASFRG010000059.1:0-25669 GCA_050115035.1 Anaerolineales bacterium
TTTTGATATACTTTCGTTGAGGCATATTGACTGAAGGCTTGGTCGTTTTTAGTCAATTTTGCCTCATTTTTCATGTAACCACAAATTCCGGTAGAACTAGAAAATGGTTTTGAATGAATATGGATTGATTGTGCAAAAGGAATGGGAACGTTCTGCAGAAATTCGGAATGAGGTCGAATTGGGCATAAATGTGGTTATGCCAAATCACCTGCATGGGATTGTAATTTTGCAAAATAATACCGTGGTAGGGGCGACCGGCCGGTCGCCCCTACCACCGCGTGGACCCATGCCAAAATCATTTGGGGCAATGATGGCAGGTTTCAAATCATCTGTAACAAAACAAATCAATATCATTCGTGACACCCCCGGCCACCCCGTTTGGCAACGTAATTATTTTGAGCATATCGTTCGTAACGATGATGATCTCTATCGTATTCACAATTACATTCTTTCAAATCCATCCATGTGGTCGAACGATAACGAAAACCCCGCCAACATCACGTAAGGGCGTGTTCTCCACGCCCGGTAATAGGATATATGAAAAAGGGACGAAATATCTTCGTCCCAATATTATGCCCTCGCCACCTGCATCCCCCTAGGCATCTCATCCCACGTGCAGCCCTCTAGCACGCGACCGGCTTTCTTCTTGTTCGTCCTACCCTATTGTTTGAAAAAGAGCGAGAAATGTTTGCGCCAACCTCCAACCGTTACGGTATAATCCCCTCCGCTAATCGAAAATCTACAATCGGAAATCTTAAATGTCCAAAGCCACCTTCCAAGAAATCATCCTCAAACTGCAAAACTATTGGGCCGAGCGCGGCGCCGTGCTGTGGCAGCCCTATTACTCCCAGGTCGGTGCCGGGACGATGAACCCGGCCACCTTCCTGCGCGTCCTGGGTCCCGAGCCGTGGAACGTGGCCTACGTAGAACCCTCTGTGCGTCCCGATGACGGGCGCTACGGCGAGAACCCCAACCGCTACCAGATGCATTATCAGTTCCAGGTCATCCTCAAGCCCGATCCCGCCGGCCCCACTTCTGTCATGAACGGCGAGCCGCAGGAACTCTACCTCGACTCGCTTAAAGCGATCGGCATCGACCCGCGCCAGCACGACATCCGCTTCGTGGAGGATAACTGGGAGCAGCCCGCCATCTCAGCCTGGGGGCTGGGCTGGGAAGTCTGGCTGGACGGGCAGGAGATCACCCAGTTTACCTACTTCCAGCAGGTGGGCGGCACCCCGCTCGACCCGGTGGCCGTCGAACTGACCTACGGTCTGGAGCGCATCCTGATCGCGCTCAACAACGCCAAGGATATCTGGGGCGAAGAGTGGACCCCGGGCGTCAGCTATGGCGAGGTCCGCCGCCGGGAGGAGTTCGAGCACAGCAAATACTACTTCGAGGTCGCCGACGTCGAGTCCATGCGCGCGCTGTTCGAACGCTACGAGCGCGAGTGCAACGCCTGTCTCGAGAGCGGCCTGGTCCTGCCCGCCTACGATTACGTGCTCAAATGCTCGCACACCTTCAACATCCTCGACACGCGCGGCGCCATCGGTGTGACCGAGCGCCAGGGTTACTTCCGTCGTATGCGGGGGCTGGCTCGTAACGTAGCCGATGCCTATCTGGAGCAGCGCCAGAGTCTTGAATATCCGTTACTTACGACTTCAGACATCAGACATCAGACTTTAGCAGGCTCAACTGAGACAAAAGACTCAATGCTAAAGTCTGAGGTCTTAAGTCCAATGCCTTTCCTGCTCGAAATCGGCACCGAAGAACTTCCGCACGGAGATGTGGAAGCCATGCTGACTCAACTCCGCGAACGCGTTCCGGCCTGGCTGGACGAACTGCGCCTGGAATATGGGCCAGTGCGCGTCGAAGCCACCCCCCGGCGGGCTGCCGTTTACGTGGAGAATCTCAGCCCGAACCAACCCGACCTGGAAGAGCTGGTCAAGGGTCCGCCTGCTGATAAGGCCTTCGACCCCTCCGGCGTGGCGCTGCCCCCCGCGATGGGTTTCGCCAAGAAGAACGGCGTGAATACCAAAGACCTCGAAGTTCGCGAGATCGATGGCGGCAAATATGTGGTGGCCGTTGTCAAACAGACTGGTCGTCCCGCTCCCGAGGTGCTGGCTGAAGCATTACCTGAGTTAGTAGCTGGCATCAACTTTACGAAATCGATGAGATGGAATGAGTCTGGCGTGGCCTTCTCGCGTCCCATCCGCTGGTTTGTGTCGCTGCTGGGTGAGACTGTTATCCCGTTTGAATATGCGGGGATCGTTTCAGGGAATGTTACGCGTGGTTTACGCCCTTATGATTCCCCCGAAATCGAAATCCCCTCGGCGGATAAATATTTTGACGTGATTCGGGAATCGGGAATCGTGATTGATGTGGAGGAACGCAAGTCCCTGATCGTCGAGCAGGTGAATCAGGCTGCCAACCTGGTCAAAGGCCAGGCTATCATCGAGCCCGGACTACTGGCCGAAGTGGCCGACCTGGTTGAAATGCCGACTGCCGTTATGGGTGGCTTCCCGGAAAAGTATCTCGAACTCCCGCGTGATGTGCTCATCTCGGTCATGAAGAAACACCAGCGTTATTTCCCTGTAGAGAACGTGCGAAGTGACGATGTGCGAAGTGCGGACACTTCGCACCTCGCACCCCGCACGTTGTTGCCATATTTTATAGCAATCAGAAACGGCGACGACCTGCACCTCGACATCGTCCGCCAGGGCAACGAACACGTCCTCAACGCGCGCTTTGCCGATGCAGACTTCTTTGTCCGCGAAGACATCAAACGTCCGCTGGAAGAATATCGTCCCGAACTGAGCACGCTCATCTTCCAGACGGTACTGGGTTCCATGCTGGACAAATCCGACCGCATGTTGAAACTGAGTGCAAAATTATGCGCCTTGTTGGATATCAAAGATGTGACCCAACTCAAGAATATCGCGCGTGCAGTCTACCTCTCCAAGGCGGACCTGACCACCCAGATGGTGACCGAGATGACTTCCCTGCAAGGCATCATCGGGCGCGAGTATGCGCTGCGCAGCGGGGAAGACCCGGAAGTCGCGGCTGCGATTGGTGAACAATACCTACCTGTCCCGGGTTCACAGAACGGAGTGGTATTGGCGCTGAGCGACCGCATCGATTCGCTGGTCGGCCTGTTTGCGGCGGGACTGGCTCCCTCCGGCGCGAAAGATCCCTTCGGCCTGCGCCGTGCTGCTATTGGCACAGTCCAGCCGTTGATCGACCACAATCTGGACTTCGACCTGCGCGCCGCTGTGGCTGCCGCTGCGTCATTGCAACCGCTTGAAGTCAGCGAGGAAGTGCAGGAACAGGTACTGGATTTCATCGACGGACGTCTATCGGTGTTGTTGAAAGAATCCTATCGCTATGATGTTGTCGATGCTGCCCTGGCAGTGCGTTCTGACAATCCGGCTGGAGCGGCCCGAGCGGTGAAGCAGCTTCAAGCCTGGGTCGAACGCGTGGATTGGGACACGATTCTGCCCGGGTACGCGCGTTGTGTCCGTATCATCCGCGCTGCGGAGACCGAGGACCGGGAACTGAAGACCGTAAGCGAAAGCATATTGGTAGAGCCCTCGGAAAAAGCGCTTTATCAAGCCATTCAAGCCTCCGTCGGCCGTCTACCGTCCACGGTTGACGAATTCCTGGAAATCGTTGTCAAACTCATTCCCGCGATCAACAAATTCTTCGACGAGGTGCTGGTCATGGCCGAGGAGGAAGATGTCAGGAAAAACCGCCTGGCTTTGGTAGGACAGATTGCCAATCTGTCTCACGGGATTGCAGATTTGAGCAAACTCGAAGGGTTTTAGAGAGTTCAACTGGGATGGGCAAACCTGTCCCAGTTTTATTTTTAATGAGGCAATAATATGAAGAAGAAGTGGCTGATCAGCGCTCTGGTACTCTTAATGCTCGCCTGTAATGCCCTGACTTTACCGTTAACAACACCCACTCCTGCTATCGTTTTTCCTACATTCTCCCCGGCAGATACAAGCACACCTGTGATCATAGCGCCAACTGTCGGACAAGGTCAGATCGATGCCCAGTCTCTCTCAGCTGTCATCGTCAGGATGGTTCCGGGCCCATTTTTCCTGTTGGGTGGCACACAAAATGGTGAATGGTTGAGCCCGGAAACGGTCATCCCGTATTTGGCTGCTGAGACTTATCAGGTTTTCGGGATGAACGGACCAGGCGGCACAGTCGAGGGAGCACAACCTGCTTTCGAAGAATATTGCATGGCATATCGGATCGAAACAGATTCCTATCCACCGGGCGGCCGGGCGGTGGGCGTGACCGGGAGTTGGAATGCGACCCCACGCCTGGGGCAGGAATTCCCAACGGATAATGAAACATATGTCGAGGCGCTCAGGGATTGGCTTGTTGAGCAAGATATTCCTGATCCGGTGGTGGAGATTTCTCAGATCCTGCGCGTGGACCTCGAAGGAGATGGCATCGATGAAGTGTTCATCAGCGCTTCCCATTTTGTTGACCCGTCTGGGCACAACGTGGGGCCTGGGGATTATTCACTGGTTCTTATGCGCAAAGTGGTGGGGGATTCGGTCCTAACCATTCCCCTTGTGGCTGACTATTACAATCAGGAAGTTGTGAACCAATTCCCACTGACCTATACCGCAACTTTGCCCGCCGACTTGAATGCCGATGGAGTTATGGAAGTTGTGGTCGGGGTCGAGCGCTGGGAAGGTTCGGGCGTGATGGTTTTTGAGATCGATGGGACAACTGCAAGCCCGGTCTTCGAGGCGTTGTGCGGGTTGTAAGTCCGGGTTATTCACAGGAAAAAATATCAAAGATTAGGGGATTATAAGAATTTTGATAAATCAGACAATTTTAGGTATAATATATCTACAGATAAAATAGGGGAAGTAAACGTAACCAATGAAAGCCTCGCCGTTTCATCGCAGCCAACCAGACTAAAAGGAGAAGGTACCATGTCCAAGTTGAAAATCCGGATCGTTCTTTCTATCGTGATTAGCCTTGGTGTAATTTTTGCAGTTTACACAACTGTGTTCGGCGCGCCGTTGAATTTTTTCTCTGAAAGAGCAGAGTCACATTCCGCCATCGGAGCGCTAACCACTTACGACGGCGCAATCGTTACCGAGCGAGATGCGTACTATTTCCAGCTTGATGCTTATAATAACTCCACAAAAGGGGATGGTCACGACTGTGGATCGTACGACGGTCCTATCGATTAACGTTACTTCAATATGTGTCAATATGGGAGGTCCATTATGTTGAATGAATATCAACCTATTAAAGCTTTGGTCAATGAGATCAAAGGAACTACTGGCACCCTCTCGGGACTCCTGGCTAGAATATCTGGCCTGGTAATCCTGTTTGTTGTTCTGGGTGCGATCGTATCACAGCTCAATTAAACTGAACTCGACAACCGATCTATTGGGATATGGAGAAGTGAATTAACACTTCTTCTATCCCTGTGTTTTTAAAAACTTAAGGGATGACTAAAAAGCGGATGCGCTGATCATTATTTTTATCTGAAATGGGGGCATTTTATCTACAGATTTGCCAAATTATCTCAATCGAGTCTATAATTCTTCTACAATGTCTACCATTGACGAAGTAAAGTCCCGCATCGATATCGTTGACCTGGTCTCCGAGGCCGGGGTCAAGCTGCGCAAGGCTGGACGCAACTACACCGGCTTCTGCCCGTTCCACGACAACAAGCGCACACCGGCCTTTGTAGTCTGGCCAGAGACTGGGACGTGGAAATGCTTCGGTCAATGTAATGAGGGCGGCGACATTTTCAAGTTCGTCATGAAGAAAAACGGCTGGGATTTCAAAGAAGCGCTGCAGCGTTTGGCGGATCGTGCCGGGGTGGAATTGCAAGAATATACGCCGCAGCAAGAGGCTCAAAAGGAAGTCTACGATACGCTGCGTTCTCTGCTGGACGAAGCGGTTCTGTACTATCGCAATCACCTTCTCCAAAACGCGGACGTGCTGGACTATCTGCACGAAAAACGCGGCCTTACTGACGCGACCATCGAGACCTTTGGCCTGGGCTACGCGCCCCAGGGTTGGGACAACGCCCTCAAGCACTTCACCGAACGTGGCTATGCCGAACAGGATTTGTTCGATGCGGGTCTGCTCTCCGAGCGCGATTCGGGCGGCTATTATGACCGTTTCCGCCATCGATTGATGATCCCGATCCGAGACGAACGCGGACGTATGGCCGGCTTCGGCGCACGCGCGCTCGATGACGACCAGATGCCCAAATATCTCAACTCACCGCAGACGGCATTGTTTGATAAGGGCCGCCTGCTGTATGGTCTTGACCGTGCTCGTAAGCCCATCCGCGCGGCTGACCAGGTGGTGATCGTGGAAGGCTATCTGGATGTGATCGCACCGCACCAGGCCGGGTTCGAGAATGTGGTCTCGCCGATGGGCACCGCCCTGACCGAGGACCAGTTGCGCCTGCTCAAACGCTTCACACGCAAGATCGTGCTGGCGCTTGACCCGGACGCCGCCGGCCAGAAAGCCATCCTGCGTGGGCTGGACGCGGCCCGCTCGGCGATGGATCGCGAGGGAGAACTGCGTTTCGACGCGCGCGGATTACTGCGCAACGAGGCCCGTTTGCAGGCCGACCTGCGCGTGGCCTCCCTGCCCGATGAACTCGACCCGGATGAGATCGTGGCCCGCGACCCCGAAGAATGGTCACGCCTGATCGAATCCGCCAAGCCTATCGTCACGCATGTCATGGAGACGCTGGCTGAGGGGCAGAATTTGGGCGACCCGAAGGTCAAATCGAACATCGCGGCGCAGGTTGTGCCATTGATCGAGGATTTACCCAACCCTGTCGAACGTGAGACGTATCGTCAGCAATTGGCGCGTTTCCTGAAAGTGGATGAGCGCTCATTAATCGGTCGGCAGGTTCAACCTCCGCGAAAGAGGCGACCGAGACGCCGCCCGGGAACAGATGAAGAACAGGTCGAAGTCCAGGTTATTAAAACGGTCCGCCCATCCTATCATACAGAAATCTACTGTCTGGGTGTTTTGTTCCGCAAACCTGAATTGTTGAACCGCCTTGACCGTCAACTGCAGGAAGCCGGCTTGCAGCGCCTGATTGACGAGGATTTCGGGTATACTGACCATCAGATGCTGTTGGATCTTGTCCGCCAATCCCTGGAGCAGGATAAGCTGGACCACTATCAATATGTGGTAGAACATCTGCCCGAAACGCTCAAGGAATTGGCAGGCGAGTTGTTAAAGCAAACCGAAAAGCTCGACCCCATTGAGGAACGTCTATTAGAGGAATTACAGCGTAGCATCATCAAGCTCCGCCGCATGGGGTTGAATGAAAGCTTGAACCAGTTAAGTTATATGTTTAAAGAAGCACAAGAACAGGGTGATTTAAGAGCAACTGCATACCAGGAACAGGTGTTGCAACACACGCGACTGTTACGCGATCTGGATCATGCCGGAAGAAAATTATCCCTACGTCGAATCGAATAATTTATGACTCGTAAATCCAAATCCAAACCCACCCAGCGCCCTCCGCGCGCCCGTAAGCCGAAAGAAGATGCAACGGAAAAAATGCGTGATGATGCATCTATTGAGGATAAGCTCACTGAAGAAGAGAACGATTTGGATAACGGTGGTGTGGAGGATGTGATCGAGCCGGATGAAGAGAGCCTGGCTCAGCAGGAGGAAGAAGTTGAAGAAGAGGAGGATATCCTCGACGTAAAAAAGACTCCGAAACTGGCCGCCGAACTCTCCGAAGACCCGGTACGATTGTATCTACGGGAGATCGGTCAGGTCAAACTTCTGGATGCCGATAGTGAGTTCCGGCTGGCAACGCTGATCGAGGCCGATCGTTTGATTGGGGCTTTTCTGCGTCGCCCGCAGCGAGAGGATGTTTCTGTTTCTTGTGGTGTCTATCAGGCTATCGTCAATGAATTGCTTACCTCCTGGGAGCGTCTGGAAGACGATGCCAGACGATTAGAGACCGATTTACCCGATCCTGCACTTGTGCTGGCTGAAGCACAGCATCTACAGTTTGGTTGGCAAGTCGAAGAGCCCTCTTATCTGCGCGCTTATCTGGATAATGGTCTATGGGGGCAGGATCCCACCTGGGATAGCATGGTCCGTAAGGCGTTCAGCGTCTTTATGTGCCTATACTTGCTGCCGGCCCCCTTTGCGGACTGGTTATTGAATCACCTCCAGCATTACAACAAATTACCCACCGGACGTACGTTCCAACGCAACATCCCGGACGATTCGATTCTGGACGATGAACTGACTGCCATCGAGATACGGGCGGAGGAGGCCAACAATTCCCTGGTCCGTGCCAACCTGCGGTTGGTGGTCAGCGTGGCCAAACGCTATCTCGGGCGTGGCATCTCATTTTTAGATCTGATCCAAGAAGGGAACCTGGGCTTGCTGCGCGCGGTGGGCAAGTTCGATCCGCGCCGGGGTTTTAAATTCAGCACGTATGCCACCTGGTGGATCCGCCAATCCATCAACCGCTCGATTGCCGAACAGGCGCGCACCATCCGTATTCCAGTACACTTGTTCGAATCCATCACGCGCATCCTGCGCGCCCAAAGACAGTTGACCCAGGAACTGGGTCGTGATCCTACCAATGAGGAAGTAGCATTGGAAGTAGGATATCTACCCGCTACAGATGTGCGGGAGATTTTGGCTGCAAAGGAACAAGACAAACCCCTCGACCCGGCACTGCAACGTCGTTGGGAATATGCCACTCAGAAGGTGGACCGCGTGTTGCGCTCTGCTGAGGAACCAGTTTCTTTGGAAGGGCCGGTGAGCGGCGGCGATGACACCAGTCAGTTAGGCGATTTCATCGAGGATGAAGACGCCCTTGAACCTCTGGATGCCGCCTCACGCGAGATGTTACGCGAGCAAGTGCAGAGTGCGCTTACCGCGCTTTCGGATCGGGAACGCCAGGTGTTGGAATTGCGCTTTGGCTTGTTAGATGGAAAAGACCACACTCTGGAAGAAGTCAGCCGCTATTTCGATGTGACCCGGGAACGTATTCGCCAGATCGAAGCCAAAGCCTTACGCAAATTACGCCATCCCACGCGCAGCCGACATTTAAGAGATTATCTGGGATAAAGGTTTACAGGGCGGAGAATTTTTCGCCCTTATTTTTGGCCAGTTTATCCGTATGACCCCTGTCCTATACATTTTGTGAAATGTGACACATTGTCTAGTCCGTAAAAAGGCCTTATGATATACTTTCTTGCTGGCGTGAATGTCTAACGCTACATAGAGGTGCCTATGCTACTTGAGTATCTTGCCATAGCCGTTCTGATCGTTCTTGCAACTTTAGTAGCCCTGATTGCAATTGGCCTTGGGGAATTGTTTGGGCCAAAGAAGAAGACAGAACGCAAATCCCAACCTTACGAATCAGGAATGACGCCCTACGGCCCGGGTACACGCCGTATGCCAGTGCGCTTTTACCTGATCGCTGTTTTATTTATTTTGTTTGACATTGAAGTCGTATTCTTTCTCCCCTGGGCGATCGTCTTCAGGCAACTCGGGCTGTTCGGGTTGATTGAGATGGTCGTCTTTATCGTTATCTTACTGGTAGGCTACGTGTATGCGTGGAAGAAAGGAGCCCTGGAATGGGAGTAGAACAAAAACTCGGTAACATGGGCGTGGTGACTACCACTCTTGAACAGGTCGTCAACTGGTCACGCACGCGCGCCATGTGGCCGATGTTGTTTGGTTTGGCTTGTTGCGCTATCGAGATGATGTCGGCGCAGGCTGCTGATTATGATATGAGCCGCTTTGGGATGGAATTGATGCGCGCCAGCCCCCGTCAATCGGACTTGATGATCGTGGCCGGGCGCGTTTCGCGCAAAATGGGGCCGGTGCTCCGCCGTCTGTATGACCAGATGCCTGAACCGAAATGGGTATTGGCTATGGGGGATTGCGCCTCTTGCGGCGGTGTCTTCAACAACTATGCCATTTATCAAGGTGTAGATGAAGTTGTGCCCGTAGACGTTTATGTCGCTGGTTGTCCTCCGCGCCCCGAAGCGCTGATCCACGGTGTGGTGACGCTGTACGAAAAGGTTTACGGCGAAAAATTCGTGGATTACGCGGAGAAAGCATAAAAGACCCGAAAAGTTGCGAAGTCACTACATATCAGTGACTTCGTCTGTTGATGGTGAGATTGTATGGACAATAAACTCGAAAAAATCGTCCAGGCTGTACAAAGTGATTTTGATGCAACCTTTGAAGAGTTCCGTAACGAAGTGCATCTCTTTGTCCAGCCGGAGAAAATCGTAGTCGTGCTCACATCATTGCGCGACAGGCATGAATTCGAGCTGCTCTCTGCGATGACCGCGGTCGATTACTGGCCGCAGCAGGAACCGCGCTTCCATGTCATCTACCAATTGACCTCGATAACGAAGAACCTGTCGTTACAGGTACGCGTTCCGTTGGCGGCGACCAATCCGACCGTCCCGACAGTGTCCGGTGTGTTTGCGGCTGCGAATTGGCGCGAGCGTGAAGCCTGGGATATGTTCGGTATCCAGTTCGAAGGTCATCCGGATATGCGCCGTATTTTGATGCCTGCAGATTGGGAAGGTCACCCATTGCGTAAAGATTATCCGCTAGGCTATGAAGAGCCGCAGTTCACTTTCAACTTTGATGAAATCGATCTGCGCAAGCCTTACGCGAAGGAATAGTTATGGCTCAGTTACAAGAAGTAACAGTTGATGATCTGAAACAACTGGTTTCCGGGCGAGCTATCGAGGGCGAGACCATGTTGCTCAACATGGGCCCGCAGCACCCGGCAACACATGGCGTACTACGTCTGCTGCTGGAACTCGATGGTGAGATCGTAGTGAATTGTGTTCCCGATATTGGCTTCCTGCATACCGGTGTTGAGAAGAATATGGAAGCCAAGACCTATCAGAAAGCCGAAGTGATGACCGATCGTCTGGACTACCTGAACACGGTCGGCAATAATCTGGCTTACTGTATGGCGGTCGAGAAACTGGTGGACCTGGATGTACCTCCACGCGCGCAGGCGATCCGCGTGATCCTGACCGAGTTGCAGCGTCTTGCTTCGCACCTGGTGTGGATCGGTACGCACGCGCTCGATCTGGCAGCCATGTCCATGTTCATGTACGCTTTCCGTGAACGCGAACGCATCCTCGACATTCTCGAACTGGTGTCGGGTCAACGTATGATGACGACCTACATTCGTCCGGGTGGTGTCTGGCGCGATGTGCCAGTTGAGTTTGAGTCGGCTGTACGGGATTTCCTCAAAATGTTCCCGGAACGCATCGACGAATATGAGGCACTGCTTACGAATAATCCGCTCTTCTTGGACCGTCTGCTTGGCATCGGCGTGCTGACGAAGGAAGTTGCCCTCAGTCACGGTGTGACAGGTCCGATGTTGCGCGCCAGCGGCGTGGATTGGGACTTGCGCAAGAAACGGCCGTACATGGGCTACGAGCAATACGACTTCGAAGTACCGGTACGCACCGAAGGTGACAACTATGCCCGTTACCTGGTCCGTGTTCGAGAGATGCGCGAGTCATTGAAAATTGTGGAACAGGCCCTGGATAAGCTACCGATGGGCCCGGTGCGCAGCGACAACCGCAAGTACGTCCCGCCGCCGCGCTCGGAGATCGGTACCAGCATGGAAGCGCTCATCCATCACTTCAAGTTGTGGACTGAGGGCTTTGATGCTCCGAAAGCCAGTATCTACTCGGCCATTGAGGGTCCACGCGGTGAATTGGGCGTATTCCTGGAAGGCGATGGCGGACCGAAACCCTACCGGGTGCACATGCGCACTCCATCATTTGAAAATGTTGGCGTAATTTCGGAAATCTCGAAAGGTCATCTGGTTGCTGATCTGATCGCCATTATCGGTTCCGTTGACTTTGTCCTGGGAGATATTGACAGATGAGTTTGGCAGAAAAGTATCCCAAGGAAGTAGAAAAAACCCTGGCGAAATACCCGCCGGAACACAAGCGCTCGGCGGTCATGCCTTTGTTGTATCTGGCGCAGCGGGAAGAAGGCTATGTTGATCGTCATGCCATCCACGACATCGCGAAGATGTTGGACATGACCGATACCGAAGTCTCTTCTATTATTGGTTTTTACACGCTCTATCATGACAAACCGGAAGGGGCATTACGCATTCAGGTTTGCACTGATTTGCCCTGTGCCCTGCGCGGCGCCGACCAGTTCCTGGCGGATCTGTGTGAAAAGCTGGGCATCGAGCCCGGTGGTACGACATCCGATGGCCTGATAACAGTCGAGCCGGTCATGTGTCTGGCGGCCTGCGATAAAGCTCCTATGTTCCAGACGCAGGGGCCGGATGGCATCAAGTATCACGAAAATATGACCGTTGAAAAAACGATGGAACTGATCGACGGATATAAGGAGGTGAAGTCATGACTCACATCCTTTTACGCCATCGTGAAATTCCTGATATCAACCAGATCGATATTTACAAGGAAAACGGCGGTTTCAAGGCTTTTGAGGATGTCGTCAAGAAAATGAAACCGGAAGAAGTGACCGGTATCGTCAAAGACTCTGGCTTACGGGGTCGCGGCGGTGCGGGCTTTCCCACCGGCATGAAGTGGGCTTTCATGGATAAAAATAGTTGGCCGCACTACGTGGTTGCCAACGCAGATGAATCCGAGCCCGGCACCTTCAAAGACCGCGAGATCATGGAGAGCAACCCCTTCCAGTTCCTGGAGGGCGTGGCAATTTGTTCCTATGCAGTCGGCGCCAATGCGGCTTACGTTTACCTGCGCGGTGAATTCTGGCAGGTGGCCGCCTGGCTGGACGAGAAGCTCGAAGAGATGGAAAAAGCCGGCTACTTGGGTGAGAATCTCTTCGGCAGCCATTATTCCCTGAAAATTTACACCCACCTTGGCGCGGGCGCTTACATCTGCGGCGAGGAAACCGCCCTGCTCGAATCGCTGGAAGGCAAACGTGGACAGCCGCGCGTGCGTCCGCCCTTCCCGCCCTCATTCGGTTTGTACGGTAAGCCGACTGTGGTCAACAATGTCGAAACGCTCACCAACGTCCCGCTAATCATCGAGAATGGCGCAGACTGGTATAAGTCGATGGGTACGGTTGATAGCGCGGGTGTGAAAATCTTCTCGCTGTCGGGTCGCGTCCGCAAGCCGGGCAACTACGAGCTTCCGTTCGGTGCGACCTTCCGCGAGTTGATCTACGAAAATGGTGGTGGCATCCTGGAAGGCCGTCCGGTCAAGGCTATCATGGCGGCAGGTGCCTCGTCTTCGATGATCCCTGTGGACGAAAATGTCCTCGACACCCAAATGGACTACGCCACTGTCCGCATGCTCGGCGCTGACCTTGGGTCTGCTTCCGTTATCGTGATCGACGATACCGTGGACATCGACTGGGTCATCAACAAGACCATCCACTTCTTCAAACACGAATCATGTGGTAAATGTACGCCCTGCCGCGAAGGCAATTATTGGATGCAGCATCTGATCGAGCGTATCCATCACAATAGCGGTTCCCCTGAAGACGTAGAATTACTGCATAACGTTGCCAAGCAGATGCAGAACAAGTGCCTGTGCGCACTGGGCGAGTTTGCAACGATGGCAGTGGTTACTGGTATCGAACGCTTCCCACAAGATTTCAAACTGCCGGTACAAGGAAGCTGATATGACGAAACAAGTTACGCTAACCATTGATGAAGTGCAGGTCACAGTTCCTGCTGGAACATTGATTGTAGATGCAGCCAAAAAGGTTGGCATCGACATCCCTGTTTTCTGTTATCACCCGAAAATGGAACCGGCTGGCATGTGCCGTATGTGCCTGATAGAAATCGGTCGACCAATGATCGACCGCGGCACCGGACAGCCTGTGCTGGATGAAGATGGTCAGCCCCGGATGCAGTTCATGCCGAAACCCGAAACAGCCTGCACCAACGTTGTTTCGGAAGGCATGGTGGTGCTGACGCAATCCGAGAAGGCTAAAGAAGCGCAGAAGGATATTATCGAATTCCTGCTGACCTCGCATCCATTGGATTGCCCGATCTGCGACAAGGGCGGCGAGTGTCCGCTTCAAAATCTGACCATGGAGCATGGTCCCGGTAAAAGCCGCTTCCTGTATGGCGACAAGTTGCACATGGACAAGCACTTCCCGCTTGGAGAACTAATTGTCCTTGACCGTGAACGCTGCATTCTATGCGGACGCTGCGTGCGTTTCCAGGATGAAGTGGCGGGCGAGGCTGTGCTGGCCATCGATGAGCGTGGACGGGGTAGCGAGATCATCACGGTCTCAGAGCCCGGGTTTGATTCGGTCTTTTCGGGTAACACTACTGACATTTGTCCCGTCGGTGCGCTGACGACGGTCGACTTCCGTTTCGGGGCACGCCCTTGGGAATTGAAGGCTGCTGCTTCGGTCTGCGCGCAATGTCCTGTAGGCTGCAATATCACTTTCAATACCCGCCGCGAAGCCAAAGCGGATGGCAAAGTGGTCATCAAACGCGTCATGCCGCGCCAAAACGAGCAGGTCAACGAGACCTGGATTTGTGACAAAGGCCGCTTTGCTTATCACTTTGCTGAGAGTAAGGCCCGTTTGGAAAAGCCGCTGGTCGGCAAGAAGGAAGCTACCTGGGAAGTTGCGCTGAACGAAGTTGCTAGCAGACTTGGGGAAGCCAAGAACGACACTGTCGTGCTGGCTTCAGGGCGCCTCTCCAATGAGGACCTGTTCAATCTGAAATCCCTGGCTGATGCTCTAGGCGGGCAAGCCGTACTATATACTGATATGGGCGGCGGCGATCTGGTTACACAAATCGGTGTGGGACAAGGCACCAACTTCTCTGATATGGGATCGGGCGATGCCATCCTGGTGGTTGCCTCTGACTTGTATGAAGAAGCGCCCATCTGGTGGCTGCGCGTGAAGCAGGCAGCGGAACGAGGCGCGACGTTAATCGTAGCCAATCCGCGCGAGACCAAGCTCGATAGATTTGCAAATTATATTGTGCGCTATGCCAATGGCGATGAAGTCAAGACCGTCCAGGATATGGGCGGTAGCAGTAAGATCGCGGAGGCTTTCGCCAAGGCTGAGAATGCAATTGTGTTGTTTGGCAGCGACGGGTTGGGGTTGGAAGGTTCCAGCAACGTGGCAACCGTATGCGCCGACTTGCTTGTCAAAACAGGTCATGTTGGGAAAGCCAACAACGGCTTGATCGGTGTCTGGCCAAAGGCCAATGACCAGGGTGCCTGGGAGATGGGCTTCCGTCCCGAAACAAATTTGGCCGCTGTCTTGAAAGATAAAGCCATTTATATTGCAGGTGCCGATCTTGTGGGTGATGATCCCGGACTTGAAGTGGCACTCAAAGAAGCCAAATTCGTAGTGGTGCAGGACCTGTTCCAAATAAAAACGGCTGAACTGGCTGATGTGATCTTGCCCGCACGAGCCTATACCGAGCGCGATGGTACAATGACTACGGGGGAACGCCGCGTGCAACGTTACTATCCCGCTATCCCGCCCCTGGGAGAGACCAAAGCAGACTTCACCATCACAGCGGAAATCGCAAAGAAGCTCAACATCGAACTAGAAGGCTCGTCGCCTGTACTGGCCTTTGAAAAACTGGCTGCGACTGTCAGGGATTTCGAAGGACTGTCATATGCAAAACTCGCCGAAGTGAGCGAACAATGGCCGATCGTGGGCCGCGGCGACCTGTACTACGGCGGCACAACTTACGAAAACACGCAGGGGTTGGGTGTACAACTCGTCGGCATGGCGGAACGCAGCGAAACGGTCAGCATCCCTGAGGTCCGGGTAGAGGCGGGGCTACGTCCGAAAGAAGATGAATTGCTGGCTGTCCCGATCACAAGGTTGTATGATCGAGGTGTGACTGTCGCTCCTGCGGAAATACTGAACGAACGCATTGGCGAAGCAACCATTGCCCTGCACCCCGACGCAGCCCAAAAATTGGGCGTGGAAGCAGGTGCAAAGGTTAAAGTTAGCTTCGATGGTGTCAGGGGCGAGGCTGTGGTGAAGATCGACGAAACGATTTCGGCTGGTGTGGCGCTGATCCCGCGCAGTATGGGGCTGGCGATTCGTGAGCCGATGGCGATAAAGGTGAATTGATATGGACTGGACTGTCTGGGTTGAATGGCTTGTCAAATCCCTGGTGCTGGTTTTCACGCTGCTGATCGGTTTCGGCTATTTGACGTATTACGAACGCCGCTTCCTGGCACGATTGCAATCTCGTTTAGGCCCGAACCGCGCAGGTCCTTATGGACTGATGCAGTGGATGGCAGACGCGGTCAAGCTGATCTTCAAAGAAGAGCTGACCCCGGCAAATGCCTACAAGCTGGTATTTTTCCTGGCGCCCGTTATTACGATGGTGCCATCGATTGTGATCGCAGCCGTCATCCCGTGGGGACCGAATGTGAATTTATTCGGACGGGATATTTCGCAGTCCGTGGCAAATATCAACGTAGGTGTGCTGTACCTGATGTCCATCGCTTCGATTGCGGTGTACGGCATTGTGCTGGCAGGCTGGTCGTCGAACAACAAGTACGCCATGATGGGTGGCCTGCGCTCTTCAGCGCAGATGATTTCTTATGAATTGACGCTGGGCCTTTCGATGGTGGTGGCGATCTTGCTGGGCAACTCGATGAGCCTTGTGGAAATCGTCGAAGCGCAGCGCAACGGGTGGTTCATCCTGCTGCAACCGGTAGGCGCGGTTATTTTCTGGGTTGCAACGGTTGCGGAAGTCAACCGCCATCCGTTCGATATGCCCGAAGCTGAGCAGGAAATCGTGGCAGGCTATCACACCGAATATTCCGGCATGAAATTCGCACTGTTCTTCATGGCTGAATACCAGAAGATGATTATCGTCAGCGCGATTTTAGCAACGCTGTTCCTGGGCGGGTATCTCGGACCGGGTGTGGACCAGATCCCCTGGCTTGGACCGTTGTACATGCTGATCAAGATCTTCGTTTTGCTCGGCATCATGATTTGGGTACGTGCTTCCTGGCCGCGCATCCGCTACGATCGCCTGATGGCCTTTGGTTGGAAGATCCTGCTGCCGTTGGCATTGGCGGTGGTCTTCATCACCGCGGTCGGCATTTTACTGGCGCAAGAAGTCAATCCCTGGCTGATGTGGCTGACTCCCATCCTTTCACTGTTTGCGGGCTGGATCGCAACTTTAATGGTAGACCGTACGATACGGAGGAAGAACTATGCTTAAAGAATTGGGACGCGGGTTACTGACCACGTTCAAAATGGTCATTGATGGTCCGGTCACAACACAGTATCCGGAAGAAAAACGCGAAGTACGACCACGTTTCCGTGGACGCCACGTACTGAAGCGCTACGAAAATGGTCTGGAGAAGTGTATCGGATGTTCATTGTGCGCGGCGGCCTGTCCGGCGGATGCTATTTTTGTAGAGGCGTCCGAAAATACGGACGAGGAACGCTTCTCACCTGGCGAACGGTATGCTTCTACCTACGAGATCAATATGCTGCGCTGCATCTACTGCGGCTTCTGCGAAGATGCCTGCCCGACAGAAGCTATCGTGCTGGGCGATAACTACGAACTTTCGTTCACCGATCGGCACGATGCCATCTACACCAAGGATTTGCTTTTGGAAGGGGTGCCTTCGCCTGAGATGACTACACCGCGGAAGGTGGAACCGGGTGTGTACACACGCTCTGTTCCCGAGATGCAGAATCCGCAGGATTGAGGGTGAGCGATGTCTGTTGATTTGATACTTTTCTTCGTTTTAGCCCTGGTTGCGATCGCGGCAGCCATCGGCATGTTAACCAGCCAGAACGCGGTCTATTCGGCGCTGTTCCTGGTGATCAATTTTGCTACGGTAGCCGTCTTTTACTTGCTTTTGGGCGCACCGTTCATTGCGATGGCGCAGATCACGGTCTATGCCGGGGCAATCATGGTGCTGTTCCTGTTCGTCATCATGTTGTTGGGTGCGGAAAAGCTGGCTCCCGGTAAAGTGCTGCCTTATCAGCGCCCGATGGCGATTGGTTTGGCTGTAGTTCTGGTAGTAGAAGCTGTTTACCTTATTCTGGCGCGCAACCCATCGATGGCAATGATCAACCCACCCACGGAAGCGACCAATACGGTTGGCGCCTTGCAGGAACTTGGTATGACTCTTTTCAACCAGTACCTACTGCCATTTGAAGTCACTTCTATCCTGTTGCTGGTCGCCATGATTGGCGCGATTGTGTTGACAAAACAAGGGAAGAAAGGAGAGCAGAAGTAGATGGTTCCTGAGACGTATTACATCGCTTTATCTGCGATCCTGTTCACCATCGGTGCTTTGGGCGTACTCATCCGCCGCAACGCACTGATTATTTTCATGTCGGTCGAGTTGATGTTGAACGCAGCCAACGTCGCCTTTGTGGCCTTTGCAAATACCTACGGTCAGCTAAGCGGACAGATCATTGTCTTCTTTGTGATCGCAGTGGCAGCGGCGGAGGTGGCCGTTGGCCTGGCTTTGATCGTGGCCATTTTCAAGACCAAGCAAAGCATCGACGTCGATGCCATGAGCAGCCTGAAGGGATAAATTTATGGAAGCAACTACCACAGGCTTTTTCTTTTTAGCCCCCTGGATCGTATTTTTCCCGGTCATTGGGCTGTTATTGAATATCATTATTGGCGGAAGACTGCCAGAGAAAGGCGTTGGCTGGCTGGCGAGTGCCGCTGCCTTCGCATCCTTTGTTGTCTCTGTGCTGCTGGCATATTCTGTGTATGCCAACGGCGGACACGGACATTCGGTCTTCCTGGCCCCGTGGATCCATATCGGCAACCTGAGTCTGGATTGGACTTTTCGTGTCGACTCGCTCTCGACCACCATGATGTTGGTCGTTTCGGGTGTGGGCACGCTTATCCACATCTACGCCATCGGCTATATGCACGAAGATGTGCGTTTCAAGAATGACGTTGGCCGTTACCGCCGCTTTTTCGTTTTCCTGAATCTGTTTATCGCTGCTATGATGATCCTGGTCAGCGGCGACTCATACCTGATGCTGTTCGTCGGTTGGGAAGGTGTCGGTCTGTGTTCCTTCCTGCTGATTGGCTTCTGGTATGAAATGGACACCTTGGGACGACCTTCCTGGGCGAACTCGAATGCAGGGAACAAAGCCTTTATCGCCAACCGCGTAGGTGACTTTGGTTTCTTGATCGCAGGATTCCTGATGTTCTGGAATTTTGGTTCGTTCCAGTTCGATCAAGTCTTTGGCGCCGCAGAAGCGCTTGCGGCAACGCAACCCGGCATCATCGTTGCTATCACGCTTTTCATGCTGGTGGGTGTGGCCGGGAAATCTGCGCAGATCCCGCTCTACGTCTGGCTGCCGGATGCGATGGCCGGTCCGACCCCGGTATCAGCGTTGATCCATGCTGCGACCATGGTCACGGCGGGTGTGTACCTGGTGACCCGTTCCGCGCCGCTGTACACACTGGCGCCGCAAGCGCAGTATATAGTGGCGATGACAGGGGCGATCACGGCGCTCTTCGCAGCTACGATTGCGGTTGGTCAATATGACATCAAGAAGGTGCTGGCTTATTCGACCATTTCCCAGCTTGGTTTTATGGTTGCGGCGGTCGGGATGGGCGCTTATGTGGCAGGCATGTTCCACCTGGTGACACATGCCTTCTTCAAGGCGCTGCTCTTCCTTTCAGCTGGCTCTATCATCCTGGGCATGGAACGCGGCCATCATCACCTGGCGCATGGTCATGGCGGGCATGACGATGAGGAAGTATTCGACCCCGGTGACATGCGCAACATGGGCGGCATGCGTAAAACCATGCCCGTCACATTCTGGGTGTATATGGCCGGCATGCTGGCGCTGTCAGGTGTTTTTCCGTTTGCCGGGTTCTGGTCGAAGGATGAAATCCTGGCGGATGCCACTGCTGAAGGATATACCGGCGTCTACTGGTTGCTGGCAATTGCAGCATTCTTTACCGCTTTTTATATGGGACGTCAGATCTGGATGGTCTTCTTTGGCGAGGCGCGGCATGAAGCCGCAGCCCATGCAGAAGAAAGCCCAAAGGTTATCACTATCCCCTTGATGGTGCTGGCAACTTTATCGGTCGTGGGTGGTGCGCTGAACCTGCCTGGTTTGCATACATTCACTACATGGCTGGAACACACGATTAATGTTCATCCGGGTGAATTCAATCTTCAGGTGGCGGTCGTGTCTACCGTTCTGGCTCTGGCAGCTATCTTCATATCCTGGTTGCTGTATGGACGTAATCCCATCAAAACTGGTCAGCCTGACCCGCTCAAGAAGCCGCTTGGTTTCCTGTTCACAGGCATGGAAAACAAGTGGTTCGTGGACGAAGGCTACTTTGCGGTTTTCATCAACCGTTATGTTGACATGGCGAAAATTTTGGCCGACTACGTGGATTGGCGTTTTTGGCATGACTGGTTCCACGAAAAGGTGATCGCGGGTACATACATCTGGCTCAGCAATATCGGCCTCAACCTGTATTTTGATCAGCGTGGTATCGACGCCATTGCCAATGGCCTGGGCAACGCAACCAAAAAATTATCGGCCAGCATGCGCAGGATCCAGAATGGATTCGTGCGCAGTTATGCGTTGTCCGTATTTTTAGGTGTCGTCATTATTCTGGGATATCTACTTCTAAAATAACTCGTAGAAACGAGGGCAAATTATGGAATTTCTCTTGCAACCTCTTACTCTGGTGACCTTCTTCCCGCTGCTGGGAGTGTTGGTGTTACTCTTCCTGCCGAGCGAGAACAAGAACCTGCTGCGCTGGACAGCGATGGTCGCAACGCTGGCAACCTTCGGGATCTCGCTATGGATTTTGGGAATGTTCAACGCCGGGAATCCCCACTTGCAGATGGTCGCCAAATACGACTGGATCACCGTGGCTGGCTGGAACATCCAGTACCACATGGGCGTGGATGGACTTAGCATCCTGTTGGTTTTGCTGACCGCCTTCCTGACCCCGATCTCGATCCTGTCCACCTGGACGGCCGTGGAAGACCGTGTCAAAGACTTCATGATCTTCTTCCTGCTGCTCGAAACCGGTATGACAGGTGTCTTTTTGGCGCAGGATTTGTTCCTGTTCTACATCTTCTGGGAATTCACACTGGTTCCAATGTATTTCCTGATCGGCATCTGGGGCGGTCCGCGCCGGCTGTATGCGGCTGTCAAGTTCTTCCTGTACACTATGGCAGGCTCGATCTTAATGCTGCTGGCCATCCTGTGGTTGGGCATCGAAGGCGGAACCTTCTCCGTGCCAGCTTTGATCTCCGGGGGCGGTATCCCAGCGAATATCCAGTTCTGGCTTTTCCTGGCTTTCGCCGCTGCATTTGCTGTCAAGGTCCCCATGTGGCCGCTGCATTCCTGGTTGCCTGATGCGCATGTGGAAGCTCCTACAGCAGGCTCGGTCATCCTTGCAGGTGTGCTGCTAAAGATGGGGACCTACGGTTTCCTGCGCTTCAATATTTCGCTCTTTCCACAGGCTGCAGTGGAGATGGCGCCCTGGATGGCGCTACTCGCGACCATCGGCATCCTTTACGGTGCGGCGGTTTCATATGCGCAGGCGGACATCAAAAAGCTGGTTGCGTATTCCTCCGTGAGTCACCTTGGTTTTGTTATGCTGGGCATGTTTGCCCTCAACGCGCAGGGTATTTCCGGCGCAATCTTGCAGATGATCAACCACGGCATCAGCACGGGCGCATTATTTCTTTTGGTCGGTATGGTGTATGAACAGACGCATACCCGTGAGTTCAAAGTTTATGGCGGACTGTGGAAAGTTATGCCCATTTATGGAACGGTCATGCTGATCGTCTCGCTCTCTTCAATGGGCTTGCCCGGCTTAAATGGATTCGTGGGCGAGTTCACTATCCTGCTGGGCGCATTTGGTTCAAATGCCATTGGCACTCCCTGGTATGCGGGTCTCTCGGCAGCGGGTGTTATCATGGCCGCCATTTACATCCTGTACATGTTCCAGAAGATATTCCTCGGACCGCAGGGCTCCATCGTGGAAGAAGTCAAAGAACACGGACACGCCCTGCGCGACCTGAACTGGCGTGAGATCCTTACTATCGTTCCATTGCTCATCTTCATCTTCTGGATCGGCCTCTACCCGAAACCGTTCTTTGACCTGATGGGCCCTACTGTGAAACTCCTGGTTTCCACATTGCCGCTTCCCTAGTTACTGCCAGACCTGATAGGTTTTCCTCTTTCCTCCGTTACGGAACGTCTCTCAAAAAACTGTCAGGTTTATAAACCACTAAAGGCTCGAAGTTATGACACAAGTTGACTTCTACGTTTTGCTTCCACTCCTCATCCTGGTTACCTGGGCCTGTGCCCTCCTGCTGGTGGATCTGTTTGTGCCTAAGGGCAGCAAGTGGATCACTGCAATGCTGGCTGCCTTTGGTCTGGCGTTGACGCTCGGTTTCACCATCTCACAAGTAGGCCGCGAGAATTCCGGCTTCAGTGGTATGGTCGCGTTGGATGGTTTCTCGGTCTTTGTCAATGCCTTGTTATTGCTCTCCGGTTTGCTCGGTATTTCGCTGGCCTATGGTTATATCAAGCGTATGGGTATCGAGCGCGGCGAATACTATATCCTGATGCTGTTCAGTATCAGTGGGATGATGTTGATGGCACAGGCAGCCGACCTCATCATCGTTTTTCTGGCGCTTGAATTGCTATCCCTGCCATTGTACGTGCTTTCCGCCTTTGCCCGTCCCAAAGCAACATCGGAAGAATCAGGGCTCAAATACTTCCTGTTGGGGGCCTTCTCATCGGGGTTTGTGCTCTATGGCATCGCGCTGGTATACGGTGCAACCGGCACTACTTCATTGAGTGGAATCGTCGCCGCTGTCTCTTCCGGGACCCCCGGCCTGCTCCTGACCATTGGCGCGGCCCTCATCCTGGTGGGACTTGGATTCAAAGTTGCGGCAGTTCCCTTCCATATGTGGACTCCCGATGTATACCAGGGCGCCCCGACAGCGGTCACTGCTTTCATGGCGGCTGGTGCTAAGATCGCTGGTTTTGCCGCTTTACTGCGTGTCTTTGCGACGGCCTTCCCCTCTCTTGCCGTTGACATAACCCCAGTGCTATGGGTGATTTCCGCTATAACGATGATCACGGGCAATGTGATTGCCATTTCGCAAAGTGAAATCAAGCGCATGTTGGCTTATTCCAGTATTGCGCACGCGGGTTATATCTTGATGGCTTTTGTGCCTTATGGCAACCCTGAAGTCGCCCCGGTCTCTATTGCAGCGGGACTGTTCTACCTGGTCGCGTATGCGCTGACCAACTTTGGCGCCTGGAGTGTTGTCATTGCGCTGGAACAGGCTGAAGGTAAAGGCCTCGCCATCAGTGATTACGCCGGTCTTGGGAAGAAATACCCCGCCCTGGCTGCTGCTATGACGATTTTCATGCTCTCGCTGATCGGCTTTCCACCCACGCTTGGCTTGGTTGGTAAGTTCTACCTGTTCCGCGCTGTGCTTTCCGGCGGATACACTGGACTTGCGATTATTGGGGTGCTGACGTCGCTCATCTCCGCATACTACTACCTGCGCGTGGTTGTCACCATGTACATGCAGGAGGGCGAACCCGAAACCGAACGCGAATTCTGGCTGGGCTTCACCACTACCGGTGCAGCCTTAGTCACCGTGATTGTCAGCCTGGTACCGGGTGGCCTATTTGCCTGGGCAAGCCAGGCAGTACTGAAATTGTTCTGACGAACATTGATTGTGTAATATGGAAGCCTGACGGGGAAATTAACTTGTCAGGCTTTTTATATTGGAATTATGCAATCGTGTCCGTGTCAAGTCTTTTAGAGTAGAATTCATTTTGTTATGAAAATAAAAGCACTTCTCTTTGATTTCGACGGCCTGATCCTGGATACTGAGACCCCGGAGTTCCAGGTCTGGCAGGCTATCTATCGCGAATATGGTCAAGAATTCCCCGCTGAACAATGGGGACAGATCGTGGGTGGTGGGGGTGAACCCCATTTCGATGCGGCCGGGCATTTGGTGGAACTGGCAGGGGATGGGTTAAATGCTGATTTGTTGCGAGCACGCCACAAGATCGAGAGCGAGGCGTGGGTACTCCAGCAGCCGGTCCTGCCTGGTGTGATGGAGTATCTGGACGATGCGCAGCAGTTGGGATTGCGTCTGGCTGTCGCCTCCAGTTCTCCCCACAGTTGGGTTGATACGCATCTTGCCCGTCTCGGGCTTGTTGACCGTTTCCCCTCCGCTTCCGGACGGGGTTTCGACGTCATCATCTGTGGCGACGATGTGCCGCCGGGACGTACCAAGCCATACCCCGACATCTTCCTGAAAGCGCTGGACGCTATCAGCGTGAATGCTGATGAAGCCATCGTGTTCGAGGATTCGCCCAATGGTGTCAAAGCCGCGCGCATGGCTGGGATTTATGTGGTGTCGGTGCCCAATCCCATGACAGCCATGCTCAAAACGGATGGTGCCAACCTGGCTCTGAGCTCGCTGGCAGATATGTCTTTAGGAAAATTGCTGGAAAATGTAAACGGTTCAGTTCCGTAAACCATTCAGGAGACTACGATGAACATAAACAATATCCAATGGCGGCCCGTGGTCGCAAAATATGCCCGGCCTGATCTGTGGCGCAGCATCTGGCAGATTGTCAATACGCTTGTTCCTTATATTGCTCTGTTCTATTTGTCGATACGCAGCCTTGAAATCTCATTCTGGCTGACTCTGCCATTAAGCATTTTTACGGCCGGGTTCATGGTACGGACCTTCATCATCTTCCACGATTGCGGGCATGGTTCGTTTTTTAAATCACGGGAGGCAAATAAATGGTTGGGTCGCCTCACCGGTTTCCTGGTCTTTACCCCATTTCAGCGTTGGACCCATGACCATGCCATCCATCATGCCACTGCCGGAAATCTGGATCGGCGTGGCAAGGGCGATGTGTACACGATGACCGTAGATGAGTACCTGGATGCGCCCTGGTGGAAGAAGTTTGGCTATCGCGTCATGCGCCAGCCGGTATTCATGTTTCTCTTCGGCTCGTTGATCGTGTTTGTCATCACACAGCGTATTCCAGGTAAAGGCAAACGTGAACAGGCTAGCGTCTGGTCGACCAATCTGGCGCTGGCAGTTTGGGCTACAGTAATGAGCTTTATCTTCGGCTGGAAAGAGTATTTGATAGTGCAGTTGCTCGTCATCTTCTTTGGTGCGTCCGTAGGAATCTGGTTGTTCTACATACAACATAACTTCGAAGATGCCTATTGGGAACGCCATGCCAAGTGGGATTTTCTCAAGGCAAGCCTGCAAGGCAGTTCCTACTATAAGTTACCGGCTGTATTGCAATGGTTTACAGGAAATATTGGATTTCATCATATCCATCACCTCAGCCCGAAGATCCCCAACTATAAATTACCGAAAGCATTCAAAGAGAATCCCATTTTCCATATCAAGCCGCTCACGCTATGGTCCAGCTTCAAATCGTTGACCTTGCGCTTATACGATGAGAAGACCCGTAAACTGGTTGGATGGCGCGTGCTGAAACGCTATCGCTCGATGACTTCCTGAGACACCTTTTTCATGCAAAAAAGAGAGATGGTTCATAAACAGCTAGAAATTAGTTGACACATTTTTGTACCTTGAAAAAAGAATAGGTAAGCGTTCAAGCCAAAGATAGTTCAGCAAACAGG
>JASFRG010000060.1:0-25653 GCA_050115035.1 Anaerolineales bacterium
CGTGACCTGGGCTTGATCATCATCGGTTCACTGGCGCAGGCGATTGGCTTGCGTCTCTTTCTTGTTCCTGCAAATCTGGCATCGGGTGGTGTGAGCGGCATTTCGCAGTTAATCAACCACTTCACCGTCTGGCCGATCGGTTTGATGGTATTCATTGGAAACGTGCCACTTTTTCTCATCGGCTGGCGTTTCCTGGGTGGACGACGGTTTGGTCTGCGTACGGCTACGGCTGTTATCAGCTATTCGTTTTTCGTGGACTTCCTGGTCTTGTTTCTGCCAGCAGATGGCTTGACCGATGATATCTTCCTGAACTCGCTCTACGGCGCTGTGGTGGCCGGCGTGGGTTACGGATTGGTTTATCGCGCAAGGGGCACCAGCGGTGGCTCGGATATCCTGGCGCGTATCCTCAACCACTGGCGGGGTGTCTCCATGTCCGCCAGCTATTTGATGGTGGATTCGCTCGTTATATTGGGAGCAGGTCTGGTCTTCGGATGGAAGGAAGCGTTGTATGCGCTCATCACGCTCTACGTCAGCGGATTGGTGGCTGAGACCACCCTCGAGGGTCCGCGCACGGTGCGGACGGCGCTGATCGTCACTGCACAGCCTGAAGCTGTTTCGGAACGCATCCTGGATGACATGAACCGCGGCGTGACGAGGATGTCAGCCACCGGCGCTTACACGGGCGCAGAACGTCCCGTGTTGTATTGTGTGGTCACACGCGCGGAAGTGGCCTTCCTGAAAAGCATCGTGGACGAAGCCGACCCCAAGGCTTTCATGGTCATCGGGCAGGCGCACGAAGCGTTGGGGGAGGGTTTTCAACCATTGAAGATGTAAGATAAAAAGGAAAAATATTCTTGCCGGCTATTGAAATCTCAGCGGAGCACGTTTTGTGTCAAATCCCTGTAAATCCCGTCAGCCACTATGCGATTGCCGCGTGCGTTCAAATGAATGCCGTAGCGATAGTAGGCCCGGGGCCAGGTTTTTTGGAATTCTGAGGCGAGGTCATAATACTCGATTTCAAGCTCCTGGCATAAATTAATAATTTCAGTCTGATATGGTTGTGAGTCGCCAAGTTGCTCAACTTCGCGCTTTGATGGAATAAAGAAGACCACCAATCTTGCGCCGCTCGATTCTACGTCCTGTTTCAATTTTTCGAGAATGCGGGAAGTGAGAACAAGCTCCTTTTGCTTGTATTTCCGCTGTACGTTTTTACTGTTGCTGGCGGACCGAAGAAGATCGATACGGAAAGAAATGTCATGGATGAAGTGAGACTTAAAGAAAAAATTTTTAAGAGACACTTTTCGGGGAGCTGTTTCATTTTTTGTTGAAGATGAACTTGTCCACTCTTCAATCTTGGGAACCGGTACCCCTGTCAGCACTAATTTATTGTCGATAATTTTATATTGTGGTTTTGGCTTGTCGTAACTGATGTCGGTCATAATTTCTTCGACATCATTTTCGCTAAACATCAAAACGACAACATCGACAGGTTGATCTTTGTACCATTGTTCATAAGTCAGCAGTTGTTGGTCTGTGCCATATCCTCGGTGAGAAAGATTGTAAATTTCGTAGTTCGGGAGTTTGTTTCTCACCAGGTTGACAAACATTTCGTCGAACTCTACTTCGTATCCCCACGTAAAAGAATCGCCCAGGAAGACGATAGCTGGTTTGTTTCCGGGGTTCTCGTGTTCGATGTCCCTGAAGCCTTCACTGTTGTGTGTTAACCAAATACTATTGTTTACTGTGGTGAATTCAGCTTCCCCATTCGGTACGCCTTTCCAGCCGAGCAACTCGTCATATTGGGACAGGTTACCATGTTGGGTGAGGTTGGTTTGGTCGTCACTGAAAAAGGGGAATGGGTCAATAATGCGGTAGACTGTCTCAATCGCAAGAAAACATAAAAGTAAGGACCCCAATAGCAGTGCGATATTTTGAGTTATCGTTCGTATGCGCTGTTTGTCCAATCCAATTTTCATGCTTGTATTCTAAATATCATGCGCTTGGAATGAATGAAAATATTCACCCGCCGATATCTACAGGAATAAGATAGCGGTCAAGCTATTCGTGATCGCTATCTTATTCCTCAAACGGTTAAAACAAGGTGTAGATTAGAGGGGCTATGGCGGAGCCCTCTGTAAGAACGATCAACGCACCGAGCAGGATGAGGAAAATAATGATGGGTGTCAACCACCACTTTTTCCGGACTTTTAGAAAATTCCAGAATTCACGAATTATAGAGAGTTTTGACATTTTTACGTCCTCGATTCGTTTAGAAATTAGTTGTTCTAAAATTGTCTTTCATAATCTTCGCGATTCAATTGGTTTGTGGTTCTGTAATTCCAGTACGTGTCCTTTGATTTGTCCCATTCCAAATCCAGAAATCTGTTACCGGACAGTCGTGAAAAAAAACCAATGGGCGTGATCACGATATAAAACAACAAACTTAATATTACCCGTGTCATGACCCAGCCAAGGATGACAGCTAAAATCATCCATATCCAATAAATTGGTTTCAAGACCACAGGTATTGTAAGGCCCAGCGCCAATAAAGCAAGACCAGAAACCAAAAATATTTCGAACGTCTCTTTTCCTCTCCAGAATAGGACCCCGGCCAGAATCATCAGAAACAGGCCGATAGTAATCCCAAATTTCCGGAGGTCGCTTTTTTCACTTTTTATATTCTTTATTTCTTCTATCATAACTTAATCCAGTTCAAATTCTTCACGCCAGTCAGAATCGCCAACAAGTGGTTTCTGTGCTGTCTTATCTAACAAATAATTTCCCATAACGAGGTAATCCATTTCTGTGCGCATGAAACATAGATAAGCATCTTTGGGAGTACAAACGATCGGCTCTCCACGAACATTGAACGATGTGTTGACAATAACGGGGCATGCATGCTTGTCGTAAAATTTGGTCAACATCTGATGGTAGCGCGGGTTTGTTTCACAATTTACAGATTGGATTCGGGCAGAGTAATCTACGTGCGTGATGGCGGGCACGTCCGAACGCGCCACGTTCAGTTTGTCTAGGCCAAAATAGGTCTTTTGTTCATCTGACATTTCTACCCGTCTGTTTTTTTGCACATCCGCTACCAAGAGCATGTAAGGGCTCTCGCGGTCGATCTCAAAATATTCTGAAATATTTTCTGCTCTGATAGAGGGTGCAAACGGTCGGAAACTCTCCCTGTATTTTATTTTCAGATTCATCTTCTTCTGCATTTCAGGAGACCTGGCATCGCCAATGATCGTTCTTGCCCCCAATGCTCTTGGACCAAATTCCATTCGACCTTGGAACCAACCAATTACATTTTCACCCGCAATGAGATCGGCTACGATTTCAGGTAACTCTTCATCCGCAAGCAATTGGTAGGCGTACCCATTTTTTTCGAGGAACTTTTTGATTGCGGTGTTATCAAATTTGGGACCAAGATAGGCGCCATTCATCTGGTCAGATTTGTTGTCAGCTTCTCTTGGATTATCCAAATACTGGTACCAGGTAAATAGAGCGCATCCAACAGCGCCTCCCGCATCCCCTGCAGCGGGCTGGATCCAGATATCCTCAAACAGACCAGACCGTAGAAGTTTCCCATTGGCAACACAATTCAAGGCAACACCGCCAGCGAGACATAAATATTTCATTCCGGTCTCTTTTTTTACATGTGCTGCCATTTTCAACATCACTTCTTCTGTGACTTCCTGAACCGAACGCGCCAGATCCATTTCTTTTTGGGTAAGCTCACTTTCCGGTTCACGCGGCGGTCCGCCAAAAAGCTGGTGGAATTTTGAATTCGTCATCGTCAAACCGGCGCCATAGTTGAAGTACTCCATATTCATCTTGAATGAGCCGTCGTCTTTGACATCTATTAAGTGTTCATAGATCAGATCTTTATATTTTGGCGCACCATAAGGCGCCAGGCCCATTACTTTGTATTCACCAGAATTTACTTTGAATCCAGTGTAATAGGTAAAGGCAGAATAGAGCAAACCGATTGAATGAGGAAACCGGATATCTGCTAACAATTCGACTTGATTATTTTTGCCAACTCCAAAACTGGAGGTAGCCCACTCGCCAACACCGTCCATCGTAATGAAGGCTGCTTCTGAAAATGGAGAGGGAAAAAATGCCGCCGCTGCGTGCGATTCATGGTGTTCAGGAAAAATCATTTTTCCTGAATAATTTAATTCCTCTTTGATTAACTCTTTGATCCAGATTTTTTTCCTGACCCATAGTGGCACCGCTTTTAAGAAGGATGAAATACCAACTGGCGCATAGGCGAGATATGTTTCTAAAATGCGTTCGAATTTTAGAAAAGGTTTGTCGTAGAAAGAGACATAGTCCAGGTCCGACCCGCTTATTCTGGCTTCTTTCAAACAATATCTGATGGCGTTGGTTGGAAACGAATGATCGTGTTTGATCCGTGTAAAGCGTTCCTCCTGTGCCGCTGCGATGATCTCTCCATCCCTGACCAGGCAGGCTGCACTGTCGTGATAATATGCCGATATTCCAAGTATATACATAAATTAGTTCCTACGGTAGAAGAGTCTTTCTTTTCAAGATTTTTTGATGATACCAGGACCCCAATTTTACAACATAATCGATTAAGGCACTCATAAGAATTACAACGAAAATTCACTAATCCTGACTTATGTCACCTAAAAAAACATTTTTGATTGAAAACTTAAAGCAATTTTTTTGGATGTATTCCAGCATGAAAATTTCTCTGGTCGTCCACTGGGGCGGCCTGTTCGTTTCAGAAAGTAAAATCGCTTTATTGGTTTGCAAGGCTGTGTCTATATCCACCCAGTCGGGTTGAAAGCCTAGCCTCTTTTCATAGGGATCCAAGCGCTGCTCGAAGGTATAAGAATCAAGCTCGCATAAATAATAGTTGGAGGTCATTTTGAAAACATCGAAGTTCTTTTTCACTGGGACTGCATATTCAATGATGCAACCGATATCCTGCAGGATAATCATCAGATTCATGCCGCATTCTTCCTGAATCTCACGTTTGAGTGCATGTTCAAGTTTTTCTTTCTTGCTGACACCTCCTCCGGGAAATTTGTAATCGCCATTGACGGGCGAATACACCATCAGGAGTTTTCTCTCACGAATAGCGATCGCCCTGACTGCAATGCGGTGGTCTGTCTTGCCGTGGATGTTTACATCCGGATCGCGAAAAATTTCAGTCAGGATTTGCATGACTCGACAGTTGGCCTCAACCTGTTACGGATAAACTAGAATTCTGAGTTCCAATCGAAAAACTCATAAAGTAATTTTTCGAAACCAAATGCAATTGATAATAGAGGAAGTTCGTCTCGTCCGAAGAAGCGTAAAGCCTGTCCCTCACCTAAAATCATTTCATCTCTTTCTTGATGAGTTCTGCCAACATAAACGTGTTGCTCGATAGTGAACTGACGGTTCTCAGGCTTGCGTTTATAAACCTTCCAATGCGATAAACTCAAATGTAGCCCTGTTTCTTCAGCCAACTCGCGTTGCGCTGCTTGATCGGGGATTTCAGGAGGTTCAACCACACCGCCTGGTAAAGTCCAGCAGTTGGGATAGGAAATGTTAGGCTCATTATCTCTTAATTGGAGCAACACTTCGTTGCGATTGTTTATAAGAATTATGGCGACGGTTTGAGGATCAGGGATCAAACCTGCTTGCCATTTCTGCTCCAACCCTTTTACCCATTCATTGTAAGCCTGTGAATCACTAGGTGACGATGCGTTGGTCATTATTTCTTCTGATTGGTGAGGAGTAGCCCAGTCATCAAATTGTTTGGATAGCAAGATGCCTTCTATCCAAACTGCATCCCTACTCCCGCCACGATCGCAATCTGCGCCAGGTGGTACATCCCGATGTTCAACATGCGTCCATTCTTGATAGGAGAAACGAACCGATGCCAGGCCAGGACAATGTCTGAAAAGTAGAACAGTGCGGCTCCAAAACTGACCAATAACGCTGCAGTAGCATCCCATTCCAAGCGGAAGAGAGTCAGCATGGCGGCCAGCAGCATCAATGTGATCACGGTCCCATAGATAATGACTGGCCCGACCAGCCGCTTTTGTCCCTTTGCGCGAATACTCCCCACGATGCGGCGCAGCACCCGTACTGAGCCCAACCCGATCATAACCGCGAGAGCGATGCTCCAGACTGTGGTCGACTGTGGGAGGGGTGTGTTGAAGCCGATCAGGTAGGCTACATGCCCCATTAAGAAATTGATCAGACCTAACATAAAGAAGCGGTCGATGAATAACAGAGCCACATCGCCCGCGAGCGAGAACAAGATGCCGACCCCGAACCAAAGTGGCGCGCCTTTCAGTCCAACCGAGAGATACAGCCAGATAAACAGACAGATCATCACAGCTGGTTTGGCGATATATTCTAGTTGACGCCGGCCCCTCCACAAGGCCAGCGATTCAAGCCCGGCGAAGATGAACGCTAGGATGATGAGAATGTTCATGCTGGCCTCGCGATGACACTAGAATAGCTTTTTTTTCTTCTTATCGATCTTATACCCAAACCGCCGCATGGCTTTCTCGTCCTTGCGCCATTCTTTCAGTACCTTCACGCGCAGATCTAGATACACACTGCGGCCTGACATCTCCTCGATCTGACGGCGCGCGGTGGTGCCGATACGCTTGAGCATTTCGGCGCCACGGCCGATAGCGATCCCTTTTTGCGATTCGCGTTCGACGAAAATTGTGGCTGCAATGTAGGCGCCTTCGTCCCCGCGTTCGGTGAACTCGTCAATGCGGACAGCCACGCCGTGCGGCACCTCGTCTCGCAGATGCTGCAGACAGGCCTCACGAACCAACTCAGCGGCGATGTCACGCTCGTAGGCGTCGGTGATCTGTTCGGGTTCGTATTCGGGCTTACGGAAGGGGATATGTTCCTTCAGTGCCGTCAGCAGGGACTCGAGCCCCTCACCAGATGTGGCTGAGATTGGGACGGTTTGCGTCTCTTCCGGGACCAGGGCCTGGTACGCTTCGATACGCGGAGTCAAGTCCTCGGGAGGAACCCGGTCTATTTTATTGGGAGCCAGTACGAGCGGGGTCCGGCGCGCGAGTCGTGATAGATGAGTCGCGATCCACTTGTCCTCGTCCGTTGGGTCTTCGGAGGTGTCCACTAAAAATAGCACCACATCTACACCGGGGAGAGCGTCTTCAGCCTCCTGGTTGAGAAATTCTCCCAGTTTGTGACGGGGGTTATGGATGCCAGGTGTATCGACGAAAACGATCTGGGTATCCTCGGTGGTCAGGATTCCAAGCTGACGGCGGCGGGTGGTCTGCGGTTTGGGTGAAACCGCGGCTACCTTTTGTCCGAGCAGCGCATTTATCAGCGTGGATTTGCCTACATTGGGCCGTCCGATAACACTCACAAAACCAAAGCGAAAGTCAATTTCCATTGTTTGAGTCTATCATATAGAAGCGATTTCCAATCGATGTTCTATTTCCTTGAGCAGTTTATATTGACTTGTGCAATAATTTTGCTGAAAGATTCTAAGTCGGTCTGGCCGCTTTTTTCGATTGCCAGTTGACCACCACAATACTCGAAATAATGAGCAGCGCGCCGACGGTCAGTTGCCAGGAGAGATGTTCGTTCAGAAAGATCACGCCCAGAACGACGCCTCCCAGCGGGAAAATGTAGGTTACCATACCGGTGCGAGTGGGGCCAATCTCGTGCAGCAGGTAGTACCACAAAATCAACGCCAACCCTGAGCCCAGAACACCTAACCAAAGAATGGCGATCCAGGTCAGGGGCAGTTGGGGGATTTTGAACGGACTTTCCACCACGGGAGCTACCATCCAAATAACTGCTGTAGCGGAAACCAACGGACCGGCGCCACGCACAAGCCCGGGCGCGGATTGCGTCTTCCGGCGTGCATAGACCGAACTTCCTGCGTAAAAAATGGAAGCCAGAATGACGGTTGCCTGCCCAAGGATAGAATTGCTCGCACCGGTGAGCAAGTCCTGGCTGAGTAACACGACCACGCCGATAAATCCGATGAACAATCCGATCACTCGTTGGACGGTCATTCTGTCATCCTGCAGGAACAGGTGCGCAATGACGATCGTAAACAAGGGCACGGTAGCGTTCAAAATGGAGGCCACGGCCGAATCTATGGAGAGTTCTCCCCAAGTAATCAGGATAAATGGGATGGCAACGCTGGTCACTCCCAGCAGGAGAAAAGGGAACCAACCAGCCCAATCGCGTGGCCATGCTTTGCGCTGTACGAATACAGCTCCACCCGCAAACAACAATCCGAACAGAACACGGAAGGCGACCAGCGTGAAAGGCCCGATCTCATCAAGTGCGATCTTGATCCATAAAAAAGAGGCGGACCATATGCCGCCTAAGATGATAAAAGCTGTCCAGTGTTTGGGTTGCATCAGGTGAGTACCGCCCCCTCCATCTTCAATAACCATTCTTTCGTTGATAGCCCCTCTCCACCTCCATAGCCGCGCAGCTTGCCGTCTGCGCCGATGACGCGATGACAGGGGATGACCAGCGGCATGGGGTTGGTGGCATTGGCACGGCCAACGGCGCGGGCGGCGCGCGGGTTGCCAATCTCGTAGGCGATATCTCCGTAGGTGCGGGTTTGACCGTAAGGGATAGAAAACACGATTTGCAACACCTGTATCTGGAAAGGGCGCAGCAGCGACCAGTCGATCGGCAGGTGAAAGGCCTGGCGGCCGCCTCGCAGGTATTCGTCCAGTTGTTGAAGCGCGGGGGACACTTTCTCAGGATCGGATTGGACTGCTCCTTTGAAACGTTTGGTCAGGTAGACGTCAAAGTCTGCTTCGTCTTGTGACCACTCAATAGCAGCCAACCCGTATTCAGTGTTGGCGACCCACAGGTCTCCAAGCGGAGATTTTCGTAAAACGCCGGTATAAAGTGGTGTAATTTTGCCCATTTCGACCTTTTTTCCTGACAGTCCTGCAAGTTGTCCAACAATCGTAGGGTTAGCGTAGGTTATGCGTCAAGTATGTTTCGAGCGAACATGATAAATTATTGACATAAGGTGATTTCTCTTCTCCTCCTTTCAAGAGAGAACCGGGGTCGGCGTCCCCGGTTCTCGCAATTTAAAGAGGGGAGGCATGCAAGCGGGGATTTCTCATGCGAAGGCAGTATAATCTTATCACTAAAAATTTAGCGAACCATATCTAGAGAGGATGACCATGACCGAACAAATCACTATTGTCGGATTGGGGCAGCTGGGCGCTTCGGTTGGGCTGGCGCTTGGCAGCCGCGGAGCTGACATTCACCGAGTAGGCCATGACAAGGACCCTGAAACAGCCAAGATGGCGCAGAAGAAAGACGCAATCGATGAAGTGAAATATAATCTGCCTGCGGCCGTGCGCGAGGCGAATATTGTGCTCTTGAGCCTGCCTGTCAAAGATATCCGTTCAACGCTGGAGGTAATCGCGCCTGATCTGCCCGAGGGCGCAGTCGTCATGGATACGGCTCCTTTACAGAGGTCGGTTGCCGAATGGGCACAAAAAATATTGCCGAAAGGTCGCTATTATGTTGGGTTGGTCCCCGCTATCAATCCCCTGTATCTGCACCGCATTGAGATTGGCGTGGAAGCCGCGGAAGAAGATTTGTTTGAAGGGGGGCTGGTGATGTTGGCTACATTGCCAGGAGTGCCCGAAGAAGCTGTGAAAGTAGCAACAGATTTAATCGAGACTCTGGGGTCGACGGCGCTCTTTGCGGATATGGCGGAAACCGATGGCTTGATGGCCAGTACCCACATTGCTCCGCAATTGGTGGCAGCCGCTATGCTCAATGCGGTTGTCGATCAGCCTGGCTGGAAGGAAGCCCGCAAGCTGGCGGGACGTCCGTTCGCTGCTCTGACCTCGGCGCTGGTCTACCAGGATGAGATCACTTCCCTGGGTGAGGCAGCTCTGCTCAATCGCGAGAACGTGGCTCGTGTACTGGACGTAGTCATCGGTTCACTGCAGGGGCTGCGAGACGATATTGCCAACGGAAACCAGGAACATGTTTCTGAGCGGCTTGAATTGGCTTTGGAAGGACGGCGGCGCTGGTTGGGTGAACGTTTGCAGGGGGATTGGGCCACCGAAATGGAAAGACCAAACCTAGAACAATATCCCAGCTTTATGGAACGTTTGATAGGCACCCGCAGGCGTCCAAAACCTGAGGATTAGTGTGCCCTTTTATTGTTATATTCTGGAATGTGCGGATGGGACTTACTATACCGGCTGGACGACCGACCCCGAGCGACGGTTGAAACAACACAACAAAGGGATCGGTGCGCGCTACACCCGCAGCCGGCTACCGGTAAACATGGTCTACATCGAGCCCCAACCAGACCGCACCACCGCAATGAAACGAGAGAGGGCCATCAAGCGCCTCTCTCATGAACGAAAAATGAAATTGATTGGGTAGGGGCGGGGTTACCCCACCCTATTCTTTGTCGGTGAATAACGGCAAATGTCCCAACGAGACGATATTCTTCCACTTGGCACGTTCACCCTCGGTCAGGATAGCAGCTTCAGCAGCGACCTTTGCACCAGCTTTTTCCAGGATCATGCGCATGCCTTGCAATGTCGAGCCGGTGCTGATGACATCGTCCAGGATGACCGCGTTTTTGTCTTTCAGCAAATCACGGTCTTTTTCGTCTAAGATTAACACCTGCGGCTGACCCGTAGTGATGGACAGCGTCTCCGCTTTAAGAGCATCCCCCATGTAGGGTTTGTAGGTTTTGCGCAGAATCACATAGGGTTTGTTGGCTTCCAAGGACAGGGCATACGCCAGGGGAATGGATTTGGCTTCAGCCGTGACCAGCACATCGTAGTCCACCTCTTTGAGCTTCTTTTTCAGTTCTTTGGCGCAAGCCTGGACCAGTTCGGTATCCCCCAAAATGTTGAGAATCGCAATTCGTAAACCGGGAGCAACTTCAAAAAGGCGAAGGTCGCGTTTGAGTCCGGCAATTTCAATGGAATAAGTCTCACGAGCGGGCATGTTTCCCTCCGGGGAATTGGTATAGACAGGCGTAGTTTATCACACTTCATCTCGAACGAAGTAAATCAGATGTACCTGCGTGTATAATCTCAATATGCTGCCAGACTTACAGCTTAACGACATCGTGAGAATGCGAAAGCCGCACCCCTGCGGTTCATACGAATGGACGGTCACCCGTTTGGGAGCGGATATCGGCCTGGAGTGTAAGGGCTGTGGTCGACGTGTCATGTTGACGCGCCGCGAACTGGCCCGACGTACCAAAGCGATCCTTCCACAGGAGGAAAACATCCATGAGCGGGATTAAAAAACCGCATATCCTGTTTTTATTTTCGGATACAGGCGGGGGACATCGCAGCGCTGCTGAAGCTATTATCGAAGCGATCCAATTGGAATATGGAGATGTAGTCACGACCGAGATGGTCGATTTCTTCAAGAGTCATGCGCCCCTGCCATTGAACAAAATGCCAGATTGGTACCCGGACATGGTCAAAGCACCAAACTTGTGGGGCTTGAGTTTTAAGATCAGCAACGGACGCCGTCGTGCGCGTGCCATCACCGCCAGCATGTGGCCGTATGTGGGGCGCGCAGTGCGCAAGATCGTCAAAGAATATCCCGCTGACCTGGTTGTCACCGTCCACCCACTGGCAACCACCGTTTTCCTGAAAGCCCTGGGCAGGAATCGCCCGCCTTTTATTATTGTCGTTACCGATATGGTCACCACTCACGCCCTGTGGTATGACCAGCGCGCCGACCTGATCCTGGTGCCGACCGAAGACGCGCGTCAACGTGCCCTGGAATATGAAATGGACCCGAAGCAGGTGCGCGTCGTTGGGCAGCCGGTGGCCGAACGCTATTGCGTTCCGGCGGGAGACAAAGTCGCGCTGCGCGAAAAATTGGGCTGGGAGGCTGATGAGACCATCGTATTGCTAGTTGGCGGGGGCGATGGGATGGGACCGCTGGGCGAGACCGCACACGCGATCGCCGCCTCTGGCCTGGATGTTGGGCTTGCGATCGTTGCCGGGCGGAACCAGAAGCTGAAAAAAGAACTCGAAGCGCACGATTGGCCGGTCCCGGTCCATATCTACGGATTCACGCACGAGATGCCGGACTTCATGCGTGCCGCGGACGTGCTGGTCACCAAAGCCGGGCCGGGGACGATTGCCGAGTCTCTGAATGCCGATCTGCCCATCATCCTCTATGCCAGGTTACCAGGGCAGGAAGATGGCAACGTTACATTTGTGGTGGATGAAAAAGTTGGAGTCTGGGCGCCGGAACCGGAGCAGGTCGTTGGTACTTTGCGAGAGTGGGTGCAAAAGCCCGAAGTGCGTTTGACGTATGTGGAAAATTGCCGCCGCGCCGCCAGACGGGATGCCTCCCGCCAGATCGCGCGCGCCATCGGCGAAACGCTGGAGTTGGTTCCTGAAGGTGCAGTTGTGGAGAAATGAATGGCAAGTGCCTTGAAGGGGTATATCCCGAGAAAGATCCCCTGGACTTTCCCATGACGGGAACGCTGTCCTTAACAGGATGATATCGTGAGTTGTCAGGCAATTTTATGAAGCTTTATTTGTCCTCTTATAGAATCGGATCCAGCCCAGATGTGCTTGCCAATCTGATTTCAGGCAAGAAGAGAATTGCTGTGATCCGGAATTCGCTTGACTTTTCAAATGATACCGAGAGATTAAAACGAGGTCGTGAAAGAGAATTCGACAACCTGACAGCATTGGGGCTAAAACCCGATGAAATAGATTTGAGAAATTACTTTCAGAACCCAAAAGGGTTGCAAAAAGATCTGGATCACTTTGACGCAACCTGGGTAGTGGGTGGAAATGCATTCATATTACGCCGAGCAATGAGAGCAAGCGGTCTGGATGATATTCTCATTAACAGACTTGATGACGGTGAATTTACCTATGCAGGATACAGCGCTGGCGCGTGTGTAGTTTCTCTCACGCTTCGAGGGATTGACCTGGTTGATGTGCCAAACGCAGTTCCGGTGGGCTATCCTTCAGATGTGATTTGGGATGGGCTCAGGTTTGTGCCATTTGCCATTGCACCGCATTTTAAATCGGATCACCCTGAAACGGATGCAATACAGGAATCGATCGACTACTTCATTGATCATAAGATTCCTTTTGTTGCATTACGAGATGGTGAGGCATATGTTGACGAAGTCACGCATCAGTTTCCAAAACAAGGAAAAATTGCTTAATATATCATTCTGATAAACAAGTCTGTTCATTTTTAAAAATGGAGGTTTACCTTCACGCGTAGGTGCAACCCATCACTGCGTTTGGTGCATTGCAGGTGTGGTCGTAGTGGATTGCTCCCTCGCCCGATCGTACCGCCAATACCCTGAAAAAGAATTCCAAGAATAAAAATCTTAGGCAATTTGGACCAAGAAAACATTGGATTGTTAAAGGTAATTGGTAAAAACACTACTCCTTGATTAATGCGAGAGACAAAGATCGATGATAAAAAGTGCCTGGTCAAGTCGACCAGGCACTTTGCAAAATCTAATTCTCTGACTGCATATACACCGTTGTGATCGGGAAGGGGATCTCGATACCCTTATTTTCCAGGGCCGCTTTAATGAGTTCCAGGGCTGCATCCTTGGCCGCGAAGGGATTGGTCTTGGACGTATCGATCCAGAAGTAAGCGCTCATATCCACGGATGAGCCGCCGAAGGTGTGGAAAACCACCATTGGTTCGGGGTCGCCCAGATAACCGGGCACATTTTTGATCACATCCAACACGACTCCTCTGGCAACTGCAGGGTCGGAGCCATAAGCCACGCCCACGGGCAGTTCGATGCGACGGCGGTCTGCGCGCGTGTAATTTGTGATCGTGTTCGACAGCACGTCCGCGTTGGGGATCATCACGATCAGCCCATCGAAAGTTCGCATCTCGGTTGTGCGCAGGTTGATGGTCAAAACGGTGCCCCCATAGCTGTTCAGTTCAACGGCATCTCCCACATCGAAGGGTTGTTCGATGAGCAGAATGATGCCAGAGACGAAATTCTGCATGATGTTTTGCAGGGCAAAACCGATTGTAAAACCGAGAATGCCCAGACCAGCCAGGAAGGCAGTCACGTTGAAGAAGCGCTGCAAGGCTGTGATGATTCCGGCGACGATGATGCTCCAGCGTGTGATTGTCCCCAACAGAATGGTAACCTCACGATCAGCCTCTCGTTTTTTCAAGACTCTTTTAAGCAAGTTGCTCAGCAACTTTGCAAGGTATAAACTGCCCACAAAGATCAGCAGGGCGGTGAGTATATTTGGGAATTCGGCGACCAGCTTATCAATAAATTGACTTAAAATTTCTGGCATGATTTCTCCTCCAGGGATTGATTTTCGTTATCTTATCGTAAAGATGCAAAAGCGTCCAATAATTTGCTTTTGAGAAGAAGTTTTTGAATATGGGCATCTGCCAGCCTGATGTATAATCCCTATCATGCCTATCTTAGACGCCCATACCCTCGAGTTTTTCAGCCGCAGCCCCGAGCAGACGCGACGTGTTGGCATGCGTTTGGGCGGACTGTTGCAGCAGGGCGACGTGATCTGTTTGCAGGGCGATTTAGGCGCGGGCAAGACCACCCTGGTACAGGGACTGGCCCAGGGTTGGGGTTCGCTCGACCCGGTTTCCAGCCCGACTTTTATCATCGTGAACATTTACAGACGTCCTGATGATGAGCAGCTCTACCATATGGACGCCTACCGCCTCGACTCCGCTCCCGAGGCTGCTGAATTGGACTTAGACGAAATGCTGGCTCAGGGCTCTCTTCTCATCGAATGGCCAGAACGTGTCCGGGAGATTTTGCCTGTTGAACACATATGGATAACATTTGAATACGTGGCCGAGGAAAACCGTCACATGGTCATCAAAGCCACAGGCGCACGCTACGACGATTTGCTGACCGCCTTACGCCATGATCTGTTTGGAGGTGACTGATGTTGTTGGCTGTTGACACTTCCACGAGACAAATGGGGTTAGCGCTCTACGATGACGCTCAAGTGATTGGCGAGTACCTCTGGCACAGCCGTCACTATCACACAGTGGAGTTAGCGCCTGCCGTTGCTGATCTACTCTCCCGCTCTGGCCTGAAGATGGAGGCTATCGAAGCTTTGGGCGTGGCCTTAGGGCCTGGTTCGTTTACCAGCCTGCGCGTTGGATTGTCCTTTGTCAAGGGATTGGCGCTGGCGCGCCATTTGCCCATCATCGGCATTCCCACTTTGGATATCGTCGCCGCAGTGCAGGAAGTCAGCGATATGCCGCTGGCTGCCGTTTTGCAGGCGGGTCGCGGCCGGCTGGCCCTGGCCTGGTACGAGGCCGGTGAGTCGGGTTGGGAATCCAGGGGATCCGCCACTGTGACGACGGCCGATGAACTGGCTGACAGCATCAATAAACCAACCATTGTTTGCGGCGAGTTGACCGCGGATGAACGTCAGCGGCTGGCGCGCAAACGCGTCAACGTGCTGCTCGCCTCGCCGGCAGCCTGTGTGCGGCGACCGGCTGTTCTGGCGGAGTTGGCCTGGGAACACTGGCAGGCTGGAGCCCAGGATGACGCGGCTTCGCTCGCACCGATCTATCTGCATGTTACCAACCCCATCCCGTCATGAGTTTCCTCATCCGCGGGATGCAAATCGAAGACGTGCCTGCTGCGCACGAAATCGACCAATTATCCTTTACCCTGCCCTGGCCCGAACGCTCGCTGCGCTTTGAAGTGAGCGATAATCCGGCAGCTCGCTGTTGGGTTGCAGAGCAGGATGGTCGTGTGGTGGGAATGCTGATTTTGTGGATGATCCTGGATGAAGCCCATATTGCCACGTTGTCTACACATCCTGAGTTCAGGCGGCAGGGGATCGCAGAAGGATTATTGATAGCGGCCTTGGAAAAAGCGTACGCAGAAGGCGCGCAGTCTGCACTCTTGGAGGTGCGCGCCGGGAACCGGGCCGCACAGGCTTTGTATCAGAAATATGGTTTTGAAGCGGTTGGCCGAAGGGAACGCTACTACAAAGATAATAATGAAGATGCTGTCCTGATGACATTGCATCATTTGCCTGTTACACTGATGCCCCATATCCTTGACAGCGGCTCAACAGGATAGCGGGTGGGGGTAAAATTGCCACTTGGATGAAATACGCCATATGTTCCAACGTATCCAAAAGCTTTTGTTAAGAGACTCTGTTTCAGATGGCCTTGTTGTACTGGGGATTTTGAGTTATGGCCTGCTTTCACTCTTCTTCGCCCATACTTTGCGCCCGGTTTTGGACGAGGGCTTATATACATATAAGGGGTGGTTGTTTATCAGTGGGCGTTATACGCCCTATCAAGATTATGGCCCCTGGATGAACCATATGCCATTTTCTTTTCTAATCCCAGGAGCAGTACAGGACATATTTGATACCGGGCTTAGAACAGGGCGTTACTTTGCCGTTTTTTGCACGCTGGCCATGCTGGTCGGCCTGTATCTGACCGTTCGCAGGTTGAGTGGGAAATGGACAGCAACCGCAGTTGTCTGGGTGTTCGTACTAAATTTTACGACCATTCAAACCTATAGCATCGCAATCTCTCAAGGACTGGTTGCCTGCGTTTTGACCTGGGTTTTATTTTTTTCGCTGGGAGACGACCGAGCCCTCTGGCAGATTTTACTGGCTGTATTTTTATCGACAGTGCTTTTCATGATCCGAATTAATATGTTTCCCATTTTCGTGTTGTTATTGATCTATTTGTGGTGGGAACATGGTTGGCCGAAAGCCCGGTGGGCCTTATTGGCAGGGTTGCTCTCCTTTGTGGGGCTGCATGCGCTGTTTTGGCCGGGCATTTTGCAAAACTGGCTCAAGTGGTTGCCCGTTTCATTACCCTGGGAATCCGCTCTCGGTGCTGCTGCTTCTGGCAGCCAATCCCTGCGTGAAAACCTGCAAATATCATATGCACATCTTGATAGCATATTTTTGGCCGTGCGGTCTCATTTCATAGCGATAGCGGGCACGGTAACAACCTGGTTGTTATGGCCTGAACGGAGCCGTTGGGAGAAAGCTGCTTATTATCGTATGGCTGTTTTTTTATCTGCTACTTTTGGGGGTATGTTTTTGGCACATGCCTGGGTTACTCTGGGCCGAACTTATTGCGTCCTATGTCTCCCCATTTATGTAGCCTTTTTCCAAGTATTGGGAATATTCCTGGTGGCAGTGAGTTGGAAATTTTGGAGAAAAGAAGTTCGCTATGTAAAACAAATTCTGGCAATACTATTCATTTTGATTGTTTTTGCAGGCATAGCCTATAACCTGAACGAAACGTTAGATTTCCAACCAAACGGGACCATTCAGGGTATTCTCCTTCTCTCTCAGAAGACAGAGCAATTTCCAACTGGTTTCAAGGGTCAGATATTAAACATTATTTCGAATATTTTTACAGTTCAAAATGAAAGAGCTGTAATTCCATTGTCAAAGCGTTTGAGCCTTGCTTATTATGGGATTGTGGCTGGTTTACTGTTTTTATCTCTGGTTGGAATCATATGGTACATGCAAAAAAGGTTAGCGAAAAATCCGATTTCATTCAGTCGTGTTGCGCTTCCTTTATTCCTGGCGTTTGGGTTTGTATTGCTTCCAACCCGCATCATGTCGAACGGTATTTCCTTTCAGTGTCGGGAGGATCAAATTTCAAATTTCGAGAAATTGGGTAGGACAATCGAGAGTAAAATACCAGAAGATTCGCAGATATACTGGTTGGGGTATTCTCCCTCGTTGTTGTTGTATCTACCGGATGTGAACATCTTTCCACCACAACTCAATGGATATAATACATTCAGCGCATCTTCAAACTCCGATGAATTGTATCGTGAAGGCAAATGGAATGCCGAGTTAGCTGATCGCTGGGCCAACGAAGCCGGCTATATAATTCTTACGCAACTGGTATACGAAAGCTCTGATCCAGTGGTTGAAAACTATGTGAAAACCGGTAAATATCATGAAATTCCCCTGGGTGCTATGTCTTTCTATACCTGCGATGAGACAGGACAATCTGAAATTCGACTTTTCGAAAATATGAAGTAAAAACTCCATCCTAAGGATAACTAAAAAATGGATACAACGGATACACTTATCAAAAACTTGAAGGAAAAGAAGGCTCGCGTTGCGATTTTGGGGCTGGGATATGTTGGGCTGCCGCTGGCAGTTGTTTTTGGGGAAGCTGGATTCAAGGTCACTGGCATCGATCCGGATGTTCGTAAGGTAGATGCGCTCAACAAAGGCGTTTCCTATATCCCGGACGTTAAGACGGATGCCATCGCCGCCTTGGTCGAATCCGGGAACCTGACCGCCACAACAGATTTTTCTGTGCTGAAAGAAATGGATGCGGTCAGCATTTGCGTGCCGACTCCGCTGCGCAAAACCGGCGACCCGGACATGTCTTATATTTTAGCTGCCACTGAAGAGTTGGCAAAGTATGTCCACAAAGATATGGTTATTGTGTTGGAATCCACTACGTATCCCGGCACGACGCGCGAGTTCATGCTTCCGATGTTGACCGAGAAAAGCGGGCTCAAAGTGGGCGAAGAATTCTTCGTGGCGTTCTCTCCCGAGCGCGTTGATCCCGGACGGGAAGACTGGACCACCCTCAACACCCCCAAGGTCATTGGCGGAATCACAGAAACCTGCTCCGAAGTGGCCGAAGCCTGGTATTCGGGCGCGATCCAGACCGTGTTCCCGGTTAGTTCGGCGGAAGCGGCTGAGATGGCGAAATTGCTCGAAAATACCTTCCGCATGATCAATATTGGCATGGTCAATGAGTTGGCTATCATGTGTGAGCGTCTGGGCGTGGATGTGTGGGAGGTGATCGACGCAGCGGCTTCCAAGCCCTTTGGGTTCATGAAGTTCACTCCAGGGCCCGGGTTGGGTGGTCACTGTATTCCGATCGATCCGTTATACCTCTCATGGAAGATGAAGGCGCTCGACTATAACGCACGCTTCATCGATCTGGCTTCCGAGATCAACACCAATATGCCGCGTTACGTGGTCAGCCGTGTGCTGGAAGCTATGAACGACCGTGGAAAGATACTCAAAGGGTCAAAGGTGTTGGTGTTGGGTGCAGCCTACAAACCGGATATCGACGATGTGCGCGAATCTCCGGCCCTGGATGTGATCGCTTTATTACAAAATAAGGGGGCTGTGGTCCAATATCACGATCCTTACATCTCACATATCCATCACGAATTCGACGGCTGGGAAATGGACAGTGTCGAAGACGTGATGGCAGCCGTAAGGGAGTCTGAAGCGGTGGTGATCATTACGGATCACCATGTCTACGATTACGATGCTATCGTGGGCGCGGCCGAATTTGTTTTCGACTCACGCAACGCGCTGGGAAAATTGGCAAAGAACAATCCAAAAGTAGAAAGACTGTAAGGGACAAATATTGCAGTGTGCAGCTTGAATTCCATGCTGCGTACTGCATTTTCAAAAGGAATTTTTATGGGCAACTATTTTGTTACCGGGGCGGCTGGATTTATTGCTTCGCGAGTCGCGGAATATTTGATCAATGACGGCCACACTGTGGTTGGCGTTGACAACTTGAACGACGCCTACGACGTTCGCATGAAGGAATATCGCTTGCGTAACTTACAGGCATTGCCGGGTTTCACCTTCCACAAGCTGGATATTTCCGAAAAATCTATCGTAGAGCAGTTTGCAAAGGAAAAGTTCGATGCGGTCATCAATCTGGCGGCGCGGGCGGGTGTGCGTACCAGTGTCGAAAACCCGTGGGTGTACTTGGAATCCAATGTGACTGGCACACTTAATATGCTGGAGCTTTGCCGCACGACCAGGACAAAAAAATTCCTGCTGGCTTCCACCTCCAGCATCTATGGAGCGGATCCACCTTACCCCACGCCGGAGACCGCTTCCAGTGACGAACCACTCCAGCCCTATGCTGCCAGCAAAAAAGGAGCGGAAGCGCTGGCTCATGCCTATCACTACCTCTACGATATTGACGTCAGCGTGGTGCGTTATTTCACGGTTTATGGACTGGCGGGGCGTCCAGATCTGGCACTCTTCCGCTTCACGCAATGGATCAACGAAGGCCGCCCGGTGCAGGTCTATGGCGATGGCGAACAGTCGCGCGGGTTCACCTATCTTGACGATATTGCGCGCGGGACCATCCTGGCGCTCAAGCCGTTGGGATATGAGATCATCAATCTCGGCGGACATGAAGTTATTACAATCAATGATCTGATCACGTTGATCGAAGATATCATCGGTAAGAAAGCGACTGTCGAGTACGGTCCTGCCGTGCTGGCTGATATGCGTTCCAATTGGGCGGATGTCGGTAAGGCCAAGGAGTTGCTTGGTTGGGAGCCGCGAGTGAATTTGAGGGAGGGCGTGGAACGTCTTTACGAGTGGTACATGGCTGAGCGTGATTGGGTCAAGGATGTTATAACCCCGTAAGTCCTTGTTCTCATGTCTTTTTCCAAACTCATTGATAACCTGCGCGAAGATCCTTTATTGAACAAAGTCGTCCGTAACAGCGCACATCTGTTCAGCAACAACAGCCTGAGCCTGGCTTTGAGTTTTTTGATGGGGATTCTGTCTGCGCGCCTGCTGGGGGCAGCAGGATTCGGATTAGTGGGGCTGGTGATGGGCTACGCATCCACTGTGAACAGCCTGCTGTCTTTTCGGATGAGCGAGTTGGTGGTCCGTTATGGGGGCGAATACCTGGAGCGCGATGAAAAGGATAAAGCATCGGCATTGATCAAGTCGGCGGGTATGACAGAAGCGTTCGTGTCTTTGTTAGCCTTTGTGATCGTCCTGCTCACATCCGGATTGGCCTCCCAGTATATTTCCAAAACTCCTGATACAGCTTGGATGTTCAGTTTCTTTGCCGTTGGTCTGCTGGCAAACTTCAATTACGAGACTTCCATTGGTGTTTTGCAAATCACGGATAAGATCAAGCTTCAGGGCAAAGTCAATCTTATTCAGAGTATCGTCGGTGTGTTGGTGATCGGTGCTGCGTATATCTGGGGTGGCAACATAATCATTGTCTTGCTGGCCTATTTGTTAGGCAAGGCTATTTTAGGCCTGGGCATTTTCACGCTCGCACAGGTGCAACTGAGACGAGTCCTGGGTGCTGGCTGGTGGAAGTCCCCGGTTAACAGCATAGCGCCTTACCGCGGGCTGGTGCGCTTTGCGGTCAGTTCCAATATCAGTGCGACCATCATCAAGATCTTCCGCGAAAGTGAAATTTTGTGGGTGGGGTTCTTCCTGACCACAACGGAGGCAGGCTACTACCGGGTGGCGTACGCGCTGGTCAGCTTGTTATCGGTCGTGATCGATCCATTGATCGCCACGGTCTATCCTGAACTGAACCGACTCATTGTTCAAAAGGCCTGGCCCTCCCTGTTGAGATTTTTACGCCGGGTCACAAGCCTGTCTTTCATGATCAATCTGGCGGTGGGAGTAGGAATTCTCTTGTTTGGGCGGCTGGCGCTTACCATTTATGGTGGCGGTCGCGAATTTGTCGTTGCTTATCCCGCTTTGCTGGCCTTATTTGTTGGCCTGGCCTTCAACTATACACTCTTCTGGAACCGCCCGCTCCTGCTCTCATTTGGATTGACTGATGTGCCGATCTGGACCACGTTATTGGTTGGCCTGGTCAAAGTTGCATTGGCCTTCTGGCTGGTGCCGCGCTTTGGCATCCTGGCTGCGGGAGCTTTGCTTTCGTATTACTACATTGCCTCGGTCGGGATCATGGCTTTGCGCGGTCTGAAGGAGATCGGTATCCAATCAGAAAACTTACAGCCGGGAGAGCGATTGGCATGAAGATCGCCCTCATCACCAACTCCCGCATCCCGTCGCTGACGGCCAACTCTATCCAGGTCATGAAGGTCTGCCAGGCACTGGCACGACTGGGACATGACCTCCGCCTCTTTGCCCCGCGAGAAACTGCTTCCGTACCCTGGGAAGATCTGACCTCTCATTATGGACTCTCCACGCCCTTTGACATTGAGTGGCTGCCGTCTCTCCGCGCGTTGAAACGCTACGATTTCACCCTGCATTCCATCCGGGCGGCGTACAGATTCAAAGCGGACATGATTTATACGTGGCTGCTCAATCCGGCGGTGGTCGCGCTCTGGCTGGGCTGGCCGGTGGTGCTGGAGATTCACGCCGAAGTGACCGGCCGCCTCGGCCCGTGGCTGATGCGCCGCTTCTGGCGTTCGTCCACGCAAAAACGGATGCTGGTCACAACTCGTCCGCTGTGGGAGGCTGTCGAGGAGGTGGCAGGGCTGGAACTCCCGGAAGAGGCGGTGCAGATCGCGCCCAACGGTGTGGACTTATCTCAGTATGAGTCCCTTCCCAATGCATCGGAAGCTCGTCGCCAGCTTGGACTTGATGACAAATTGACGGTTGGGTTCACCGGTCATATCTATCCCGGACGCGGCGCGGATTTGCTGTTCGAGCTGTCCAAACGTATGCCTGAATTCAACTTTTTGTGGGTGGGCGGCAAGCCCGAAGATGTAACTTACTGGCGCGGCCAACTGGCGGACGCGGGCGTTTCCAATGTGACCATGACCGGCTTCGTCGAGAACAGCCGCTTGCCGCTCTACCAGTCCGCTGCGGATGTGCTGCTGATGCCTTACGGGCGTTCCATCTCGGCCTCCAGCGGGCAGGACATCGCTGAGGTCATCAACCCGATGAAGATGTTCGATTACATGGCCGCCGGGCGCGCAATCGTCAGCGCGGACCTGCCCGTGCTCCACGAAGTGTTGAATGAAAATAACGCCGTGTTTTGCAAGCCGGGAAATGTGGACATATGGGAAAACACACTGCGTGAACTGCTGGCCGATGAACCGCGTAGACAGGCTCTAGGCGCGCAGGCGCGGGAGGATGTAGCCGGGTATACTTGGGAAGCCCGCGCAAAACGTGCGTTGATGGGGTTCTAAACGCGATTTTATTCCGGTTATCGCGTTCGCAATTTTTATGAAAAAGTATCTTTCTACGAAAACGATCCTGCTCACTATTATCGCTTTGATTCTGGGTCTTGTTCTCTCTTTGTTGCAGCTCGGCAGTTGGCTGATTGGCTGGCTGGCTTTTTCATTTCTCTTCCTACTATCCTTTTACCTTTTCAACTTAATACATAACTGGGCTGGCGGCGGACAGACTCTATCCTGGATGATCGCCTTGGCTTTTGCTTTACGCTTGCTGGTGGGCGTGGGTGTTTCCCTGGCTTTGCCGGTGGGGGGCTATGACGATCCTGACGACAAGGCTGGATTCGTTTTCACGGATGCCCATCGCCGAGACGACCAGGCCTGGGAACTGGCGCGTTCGGACGAATCAATACTCTCCGCTTTCAACAAAAACTATCACACCGACCAATATGGCGGCCTGCTGGCATTCACTTCGTTGGTATATCGTGTGTTCTCGCCGGATGCGCATCGTCGACTTTTACTGGTGGCTCTATCAGCTGTAATTGCTGCGTTGGGGATGCCCTTCTTCTGGCGCGCGGCACGCTTGGCATTTGGGGAGCAGGTGGCTTTAGCTGCTGGCTGGATTCTCGTGCTATATCCCGAGAGTTTGCTGCTGGGCGGTGCCGCCATGCGTGAACCCTATCTCATCACTTTTGGTGCCGTTGCTCTGTGGGGATTTGTGGACTGGCAATTCAATCATTCTAGCTCAGCATGGTTGCCCCCTTCGGGGATTATATGGCTCAGTCTCGGCCTGGGGGGCATGTTGCTGGTATCACCCGTCGTGGCGTTGGTCACATTGGTCATTCTGGCTGGTTGGTGGTGGCTGGCGCGTGAGCATGGTCGTTCTTCATGGCTGGGGTTCTTTATCCTTGCAATTGTTTTCATCGTTGGATTAGTGTTGCTGGCCTGGGCGCTCAACCGTCAGGGCGACTTTGGCGGCGGGCCGCTGGGCGTGATCGGCGGCTGGTTCCGCGAAGCCATCAAATGGGATGTCTACCAACTGGAGCGCGGCTCCGGCTGGGTACAGAAACTGTTCGATGAGATGCCCGGGTGGCTGCGTCTGCCGTTTGTGACCGTTTACGGCATCTTCCAACCTGTTTTGCCCGCCGTGTTTATTGAGCCCACGACACTTACCTGGCGCATAATTGGCATCGCGCGCGCACTGGGCTGGTATCTCATGTGGCCGGTACTGCTTTATGCCTTCATCGCTGCCTGGAAGAATGAGGATGAGCGCGAACGCCGTCTATGGCTATGGATTACCCTCATTTCCTGGATGTGGATTATCTTGACAGCACTGCGTGGCGGTGGTGATCAATGGGATAATCCGCGTTATCGTTCTATTCTACTGCTATGGCAGGCGCTTGCTTCAGGCTACGCTCTGACCTGTTTCATCCCCGAAAGGGGGTTCCGTTCCCGGTCTGATTCTTGGCTGGTGCGCATTTTCTTGATCGAGGGGATTTTCCTGGCCTTCTTTACCCAATGGTATCTAAACCGGTATTACCATATCGGAGGGCAGATCCCGTTTGGGTGGATGGTTGCCCTGATCATCGGGAGCAGCCTGATTGTCCTGGTAGCAGGTGAGCTCTGGGACCGTCGTAAGAACGTAGATTCTATCGCTTGACGTCCTTCGCGGGTAGTTTATAATTCAATAATTGAATTTTGCGTGAGGAGAAAACATGCCAACTGCGCTTATCACAGGAATTACGGGACAGGACGGTTCGTATCTTGCTGAATTATTGTTATCCAAAGGCTATGAGGTTATTGGAGTGGCGCGTCGTTCCAGTACCATCACCTCTGAGCGTATCGATCACTTGCTGGACGATATTATCACTGTACAGGGCGATCTAACAGATCAGGGGTCGATCTTGGGCCTGATTGAGGAATACGAACCTATCGAGGTTTACAATCTGGCAGCACAATCGTTCGTGCCAACATCGTGGAGACAACCAGCGCTGACGGGAGACGTTACTGCCCTGGGTGTGACGCGTATGTTAGAAGCCATCCGGTTTGTGAATCCGAAGATCCGCTTTTACCAGGCCTCTTCCAGTGAGATGTTTGGTAAAGTCCTCGAGGTGCCACAGAAAGAGAGCACACCGTTTTACCCGCGCAGTCCATATGGGGTAGCCAAGGTTTATGGACATTGGATCACTGTGAATTATCGCGAGTCGTTCAACTTGTTTGCGACATCCGGGATATTGTTCAATCATGAAAGTCCGCGCCGTGGCCTGGAATTCGTGACTCGTAAAATTACGGATGGGGTAGCACGGATCAAGTTGGGGCTGTCAAAAGAATTGCGCCTGGGAAACCTGGACGCTCGGCGCGATTGGGGTTATGCAGGCGATTATGTTGAAGCCATGTGGCTGATGTTGCAACAGGACGCCCCCGACAACTTTGTGATTGGGACCGGAGAAACCCATTCTGTGCGTGAGTTTTGCGAGATCGCGTTCGGGCATCTAGGGCTTGACTATAGCGATTTTGTGGTTCGGGACGAGCGCTTTTATCGCCCTGCCGAAGTGGATTTGCTTATATCCGATCCATCGAAAGCCAACACAAGGTTAGGCTGGAAACCAACTGTCAGTTTCAGAGAATTGGTCACAATGATGGTAGAAGCTGATATGGAGCGGGTGACAGCCAAAGCACAATAGAACAACATGCCGAACCTTTCCCTGATTGTTCCGGTTTACAACGAAGAAAAAAACCTGCCGCTGCTC
>JASFRG010000061.1:0-25530 GCA_050115035.1 Anaerolineales bacterium
GCTCCCTTCAACCTATTCTTTTGTTAACGTCCCATGTTTAGTTTTTTTCCTTGACCCGATCATCCGTTTTCGACACCAATGTGTCTACTTATTTTTGAACCATCCCAAAAAAGAGAACCATTATTCGGTGGTCCTCTTTTTTGCTAACTTTATTTCTCGAATCAAACTTATGGCCCAACTTGTAGTACGCGCATCATCTCGTGGTCTTCGTGGGACAGGATGTGGCAGTGCCAGACGTAACGGCCAGTTTTGTTGAAGTGAGCCTTGATCCTCACCATTTGACCGGTCGGTGGAGCTCCATCAGGATCACCCGGCAAAGAGGTAACCATGTCTTTCGGTGCAGTTTCAAAGTATTCAGAGCCGACGGAAGCAGGACCAGTGAATTGGACATTGGAAATCTCTGGTGCCTCACCTGTGGTGCCATTGTGCTGGGAGGTTGTCTGGGTACCGGTGATGGCATACTCGAAATCCTCTCGATTCAGAATTTCAAAGTTCACTAGGTGTAGGTGAATTGGGTGCGCATCGGCGGTGAAGTTGTAGATCTCCCAAATCTCCGTGTCGTCATAAGCTGGGGTCTCGGTTGTCGGCTGGAACCAGGTACGAGCGGTGGCGACGTTCGTTCCGCTGAGATCACCGTCAGTAACGGTGCCCAGCAGTGGCTGTAGGCGCCCGAACTCATCGGTACCCTCGAAGAGAGCCACACGCCTCACTGAATCTTCTGAGCCAACGCCACCATAACCAGGTAGGCTGCCTGGATTGAAGGTATCGGGCACACCGGACAGTGGCACGACCACGTCAAAAGCCATGACCCGGTCAGTCTGCCGGTCAGGGAAGAGGTCATCTGGATCAAGATCGTCACCATAGGCACCGCCAAAGGGAGCATCGCCGCCCAGGTTCTTCATGATGACCCGGCTATCAGACGGGACCTGGGAGAAGTCGACTACGATATCGTAGCGGCCACCGGGTTCGGAGACTAACGTGTCGGTTTGGTGCGGTGTACCAAGGCCTTGATCGCTGCCGATGACCCAGAACGGGATTGGAGTACCTGCGCTAGGATCGGTTTCACCGGCATCCACAGCGACGAACTGAAGCACCATAAAGCGGGAGTCGGTGCCGTTGAGCAGGTGCATGCGGTAGTTGCGTGGCTCGACGTTGGCTTTGGGCCAGATCAAGCCATTGACCACCATATGATCGCCAAAGAACTCGGCCAGTGCTGTCGGTCCGCCGCCGGGGAAGAGATCGGGTGGCAAGACCGCGCCTTCACCAGTGATGAAGTCATCGTAGAAGGGGTCGCCAGGGAAGGCCGGGTAGAAAAGCTCGCCCTTATCGGTGAACATGCGGTCCTGGATCGCGTAGGCTAGTTCGTACGGGAAGGCTGGTAATCCAAGCGGATTCCCCGGCGTACCGGTGTCGAACTCATCTCGCACGAAATAGAAACCAGCTAAACCAGCGTACACGTTTAGGCGGGTGATGCCCAGGGCATGGTCGTGATACCAAAGGTTGCCAGCAGGTACGTTGTTGTCATAGTGGAAAAGATTGGTGAAACCGCCTGGTACGGAATCCCATTGTGGGCCTCTGATCTCGCTGTCGGGGGTGTAGAAGAACTCGGGGTTGCCGTCATATTGGAACTTACTGTTGCCACCGTGCAGGTGGGTGATGATGGGCACGCCGTTTTTCTTGATGCTGTACTGCCGATAGTCGACGCCGTTGGCCGAGCTGGCTCCGTGAAGGGAGAAAGCCCAGTGCAGGTTGGTGTCAACTGGAAGCAGGTGTTCCTTGCTTTCCAGCATATTCACCCAACGGACCTGTGTTTCTTGCCCACCACCAGCTGATGTACTATTCACTTCGATAGTCCGTCCAGGCCAGGTTGGCCCGCGATCATCTCCATAACCCCAAACGGTTGTCTTCAGAGGCTTACCACTATTGGTATTGATCAACCCTGTGTAATGGTTCTTTGTCTCGCTTATCGTGACGTCGTACCACCCTTTACTTGGATTCACCATAAACTTGAATCCCGGATCCAGTGCATTGGGAGCGAGGTTTGCAAACTTCGGTTGAAGCGCTGGATCACTTAATCCCGCTGCTGCTGGTACTGCAAGGGCCCGTAGCAGCGGGTTACCATGTGCAGCGGCATACAGCGCAGCCGCGCTGGCACCGCTAAGTTTTAGAAAGTCTCGTCTTGAAATCATGATTTTCTCCATTAGCTAATAAATTGAATCGATACTTACCCGCACATTAAGATTTATATCCCATACTCTAAAGCTAAAAATTACTGTTCGTTTATTCCTTAATAGACCTCCTTTCCTTTGGCGAATATAAAAAACCGACCCGAACGACGGATCGGTTTCGCTACTGGCTCCCCGGTGACCTTATCTCAAGGGATGAGATAGAGCGACCATGCTAGGTCACTGGTTCTACGCCTTCCAAATATCTAAAGTATGTTGGATGGTGCGACGGTCAGTTGTACTTCCTGCGTTTAATATGCAGGGTATTTTCATCTTACATTAATTTTAGTTGACAAAACAGTAAGTAAAGTCACAAATTTAATATGATTAATCGGATTGTAAAAGTCGCTTTACAATTTTGCAAGGTGTACCCATGACGAATTGGGAAAAGAATAGTTACGATTTTACATAACTTATTTTGACAGGTTTAATTGAAGATAATTTTGCTTATGCCCGCTCTCTCATATAGGAGTTAGAACGAAGCAATAGCTTCATCCAACGTGTCATAGATTTCGATCGAATCGGCTATCCCGGAAACTTCCAGTACTTCCCGGACGTATTTTGTTGGGCTGACCAGTTTTACGTGCTTGGAGTTCTTACCTTCATTTCCCGCGAACAATTTGTAAATGACCAGCAGAGCGCGGATTCCGGCGCTGGTGAACGAATCCACTTTACTGATATCGACCACCAAATCGCGGGTACCGTTGTCGTAAGCATCGTTGCCCGCTTGTTCGAGCTCGGCCGTATTCCCCAAATTGACCCGATCTTGCAGTTCGAAAATCGTCACGGGAACGCTTCCCTCAGTTTGTGAAACTTCCACAAGTCCCATTGTTCTCCTCCTTTTGAATTTAACAGGGGTTACGCAAATGAATGTGAGAAGCCCCTATTTCCGGCACCTTTTCACGGATCGCGCAAATCCTATATGATACTATTTGAGCAATAATACCCTAAATTGGGTAAAAGTGGGGTGCTTTCCCGGTTTCTTAAACGGATGCAGGTTAGGGCTTAGTACTGAACGTGCTTGTCTGCCTCGACGGGCTTCTTAAGACGGGCGGGAGCAAAGGCTACATTTTTCTCAGTCGATCAAAAACAACAAGATCAAAAAAGCGGAGGATGCCAAACTCACCAACACCAGAGGAATGCTTTTGAAACGCGCCTGCCATAATCCAGCTATGCTCAGGAAAATAGCAATCCCGACGGATACCAGCATGGCGATAGTCAGGGTGTTGAACAGTGCCAGATAGTCCAAATAATTCATCTGTGTACCCAGATAGATGTTCAGCCTGGCCAACGCGAATGCAGTACCCAGACACAGTGCGCTGATCCACAGATAAGGATACTTTTTGTGGGCGAAAGATAAATTTTCAGCGTTTGTCATGAGGTACTCCTTTCCATATGTTCTACGGATTTTTGGACCAGCTCCTTTAATACATCCACATCTACATCCTCAATCTTTTTGATATACAGGCAGGATTTGCCGGTAGAATGTTTGCCCAGCTTGCTCAATAATTGGTCATATTCATCGAAGCCGGACATGATGTAAAGGGTCAGGTTTTGTTTACGCGGGGAGAAACCTGTCAAAAACCAGTCACCTTCGCGCCCGCTTTTGTACTTGTAATGATAGCTGCCAAATCCAACGATACTATCCCCCCACATCTCGGGCTCTTTTCCCGTAGTCTGTTTCATCAAGTCTAGAATGGCAAAGCTGTCTTCTCGCTTTCTTTCGTCAGAGACGCTATTAAGGAAGGCCTCCACATCGCCTTTATTTCGTTTGGTTTTTAACTCAGCCATTTGCAATCCTTTCCGTATAAATCTAAAGTTAGTCTTATATCTTTGCGATTACCTCATCAATATACCTTATTTTGCCAGTTTCTTTATATATCGTCTGGTTTCAATCTCATACCTCATCGATTCATACAGTCGTATCGCAAATGTATTCTCGTTTGAGACATTCAGGATGATGTCAATCAGACCCTTCTCCTCCGCCCACTGTTCGCCCAACTCCATCAGATGACGACCGATTCCTTGCCCGCGAAAACCTGTTTCCACATAAACACACATGATCCAGGCGAAAGCCGCTGACGTGAATCCGCTGGTGGATTTGATCAACCAGATGAAGCCAGCACGCTGTCCATTTTCGTCTCTGGCTATAAAGGCGACATTATCCAACCCCTCTGGACCGCGAAACCGTTTTATCTGCCTTTCAAGGTTGTCTTGAACATCTTCAAAGGATGTCAGTTTCTGGCGATGGGCATGCATACTTTTCCAGGCAGTTTGTGCGTATCTGGGCACAAACCATTCCCAATCCTCTTCAGTGGGTGATAAATACTGAATGCTCATAATTTCGTTCTTCCCTTGTTTTCATACATTGGAAAGAGTAATACTTGGCGCGAAACTGTTTCATTTCAAAAAAGATTTGAAATTCCTGGCCAATTCTTGATAAACAGGCTGTTTGAATGAGACAACGTTTTTTACTAGTCTGTCCATTGATATCCATTTCCATGCCCTGAACTCCTTTTTATCGCCCAGAGTGATAGCATCCTCCTGCCCTGTGAATTTGAACAGAAACCAGTATTGCACCTGGCCACGACCTAATTTTTTGGTACGCGCTTTTTCTGGTAGCTCATAGGCTAACAGTCGGGGGGCGGTGGCTAACAATTCCAGATCGCTTGCCGTTAAGCCTGTTTCTTCATGAATTTCTCGTTTGATAGCTTCCAAAGGTGCTTCGCCTTCATCCAATCCCCCTTGCGGAAATTGCCAAGCGCCAGGAATATCCCTGCGCTCAAATGCCAGCACGTTTCCCTTTTTCCCCAGGATGATTCCGCCGACACCGGCCCGAAAGAACTGTGCGCGGGTTCCTTTCATTGGTCTGCATCACTCCAAATGATGATTTACACCCAACTCGGCAGCCAGGGAATAATATTTCTCCGCTTCATGTTTGTTACCTAGAAGCTCGTAAGAACGCCCCATATTCAAATATAGTGACGGGTAAAAATTCTCGACACGCTCATTGTCCACCGTCTGGGCCCGTTCCAGGGCAATTTGATTCCAATGAAAAATATCTTTGGGGGACGCCTGACAGCGTGCTAAATAATGTGCAGCAATACAGGCTTCGTAATCGTCTTTGGAAGCTTTCCAGGCTTGCTGGTACATTTCGCAGGCGGCCTCCATGTTCCCGTCAAATTCAGCCTGTGTACCTGCAATACACAACTTTATGATGGGATTATTTGTGTCCATGTGCCAGACGATGCTGTTGGGATTAAATCGCGTATTTTTAATCGCCCACGGAATTGATTGGTATTCTGATTATGTTCCCGGGCAGTAGCGCAACTCCGGGATTCACGCTCTGCAGAAGGGTAGAACTCGCCGTGTAACGGCTCGCAATGGATTCCCAGGTGTCGCCGGATTGAATTGTATATTTCGGAGCGCAGTTCAGGAATGGATCGACGCCCGGCTGGGGACCAAAAATCTTTCCGTCACTCCCAATATTGGGAACTGTTACCGTCATACCCGGTGAAATTTTGGCGGGATTTAGGATCTGTGATTTGTTGGTTTGAACTACCACTTTTGGATCAGCGCCATAACAGCGGGCGATCTGCCACAGCCATTCTCCGGAAACTACCTTGTGATGGACCGTTGTGCCGGGCGTCAGATTGGACGGGGGAATAGCGGTATCTCGATTGATGGTTGTCGTAATCGTGTTGGATGTGGTTGTTCCGTCAGTCGCAGAAGCGCTATTGGTCACGGAGCCGGCTGTTACGTCGGCTTCTTTGATAAGGTAGGAAGCGCTGCAGTTAACTGTCCCTCCTGGGGCCAGAATGGTGCCGGCTGAGCCGCAATTAATTGCCGCACCTATCTTATCGTCATTCACGATGAATTGGATCGGTCCCAGGGTCGCTTCGCCACTGTTAGTGATGACGTAGGAATAAATAATGGTATCGCCAACGTTGTTATAAGTAACGGGGTCGGCTGATTTTGCCAGGGTCATTGCCCGGGTTTGCTGGAGAGAAACGATAGTAGTGATTGTGGCTGAGGTGTTTCCACTGGCAGAAGCGGTTGCCAACGTTGTGACGGAACCGATATCCAGGTCTGCCTGAGTAATTGTATATGCCCCGGTACAGGTGACGGCTTCATTGGGATCGAGATTGTTGTCCAGGTTACCTATTGTAGTGATTTCCGGACAAGTGACCAACACTTTGTCATCTGTCACAGTGACGGGACCGGGAATGGCCACGGCACTTGTGTTCCCAACTAGATAGCTGAAGTTGAGCGTCTGATCCGTTCTTGTATGGCTCACGATCATCGTCAGGCTGGGAGCGTCTGATGCGGGTGGGAGCGCTTGCGCATTCTGATCGTCAGTGCCGCTGGGGTTTCTGTTGAGATTGCAGGCCGACAAAATCAGGGCGATGATGATGCTCAGTGAAAGAATACGTAGATTTGTAGTCATTTCCCGGTCCTTATCTTCTCTCTTGGGTGATGCGGCAGGAGAAACTATTAATTAGAATGTTATGCGAAAATTATAACTTTAGTATAGCATTTATATAGCTTAATGCAATAAATTTCCCCTTATTTGTTTGTGTGCTTTTCGATTGATTTAAGATGTGCGTTCGATGAACGCAAGAATATGACCGACAAGTTCCCCGCCACGCTCCTCCTGCAAAAAGTGACCCGCGCCTCGAATCCGGATGCGAGGCTGCTCCCGCGCCGTAGGAATCAACCTGCGGAAGAAGACATCCCCGCCAAATGTGACCGGGTCTGAATCCGAGAACATGACCAGCACTGGTTTCTCCCATCTTGACAGCACTTCCCTGGCCGCTTTCATCTCTGCCGCCCCGGGATCATCTGGCGAAAGTGGGACAAGCAACGGCCAGATGGATGCCCCGGCTTTGTACGTTTCATCCGGGAAGGGAGACTCATAGGCGGCAAGCTCCTCGCGGCTTAGTTTTTCAGGTTCAACTAGCCCCATTTTGATGATTCTTTTTATCGGCATATTTGGAATCCGCTCTGCGAACTCGCGCCATTTGTGGAACGCTTCCGGCATAGGTTCTACCCCGATGGGCAGGCCGGTGTTCAAGATGACCAGGCGTGCGATGCGTTCCGGGATTTCGGTAGCAGCCGTCAGCCCGATCAGACCGCCCCAATCCTGAACAACGAGGGTGATTTCGTTTAAATCCAGCCCTTCGATAAATGCTCTCAGTGTGGCTTTGTGCATCTGGAAGGAATAGTCTTCTTTCTCGCGGAATTTGTCTGACCTGCCAAACCCGATGAAGTCCATCGCAATAACGCGATGTTTATCGGCAAGGGGCGGAATCATTTTTCGGTATAGAAACGACCAGGAGGGTTCCCCATGCAGGCATAAGATGACTTCTCCCTGTCCTTCATCCACATAATGCACGCGCGCCCCTTCTGTTTCGAGGTAGTGGGGTTGATAGGGAAAATCGGGTAAATTATCGAAACGTTCGTCGGGGGTACGCAGGATGTTCATATTTTTCTCCCTTAAGAAAGTGTTTTTTCGATACGTCGATCGGGAATCAGCCAGATTATTGCAACCGCGATATACAACCCACCAGCGATCCACGCACTGACGAAGGCCAGCGGGATAGCTAGCAGGTATATCACTACCGATATCTTACCTTTAAAATCCCGACCAAGCGCAGTTGCGAGAGTGGAATCCTTCTCATGGATTGAAAGCAGGGAACGTGTCAGGATGAAATAAGCGATGGCAGCAAAGAACAAAACAACCCCATATAGAGCAACCGGCAGGGCGGCGAAATTGTTTTCTCCCATCCAACCGGTGACAAAAGGAATCAGCGACAGCCAGAACAGCAGGTGCAGATTGGCCCACAGCACACGTCCATTCACGTTTTGGACAACTTGAAAGAGATGATGGTGGTTGTTCCAGTAAATGCCCAGGAAAACAAAACTGAGCACATAGCTCAGAAAGACGGGGATGATTGGAAGCAGCGCAGCCAAATCATCCCCGTGTGGAAGGCGCAATTCCAATACCATGATGGTAATGATGATAGCCAGCACGCTATCGCTGAAGGCTTCCATGCGGGATTTACTCATAAGTTCCCTACCTGTAAAATAGAAATGAAAAAAGTGTTAGACCGTAGTGTATTTGCACCAAGGCAACGCTCACAACAAAGCTTTGGTGAGTCCCTCAATGAAGGTGGTTACATCAGCGTAGTCAGTGCCTGAATGATCGGGATTGAATTCCGTAATGATTAATCCGCCAAATTTGGAGCTGGAAGCAAACACGGAGAGGCAAGCCATCGCTTCCGAGACCAGCATACCCTGGTTAAATTGGGGCACATCAGCAATTGGCAGGTCTGTAAAGTCGATAACATCCACATCAAAATGGACCACAAACCGTTTCACCTGCTCTTCAAGATACTGCACTGCATCCCTGGCTACCTGTGCAGCCTTCCCCTGTATCTCAGGGAGTGGATACTGTCGTAACTGATGCCGGGTGAGCAGATCTTTTTCGTGAGGGTTTATTTCGGTCGGATTGTAACCGAATAAAACAATCCTATCCTCAGGCATCAAAGGAAACCGTTCCCCAATATGGGAAAGCATATCAGCAGTCCCAGGTTCTCCTAGTAAATGGGCTATCCCCATTGAATCGAGAATTCCCGATGAACTTGTGACAGGAGTATTGAGATCGACGTGCCCATCAAAGTAAAGTAGACCCAGGTCATTATCCTTGCGTAGGAAGCCTGCTATCACTCCCAAACCTATCGTGCAATCACCACCAATGACAAGTGGAAGGTTATCGTTTATAAGCGCCAATTCAATTTGGTCTGCAACACGATTGGCAACATCGACCACCGCTGCCAGATTCTGCTGATGCCGATGCAACTTGTCTGGGCTAAATCGTACCAGGGGGAGATCGCCATAATCAATGACACCAAAACCAGCGTTTTCAAGATACGAAACTAGCCCAGCATCACGCAAGTATTGCGGTGCTTTTTCCTGACCCGGCCAGTGAGCACCAGCGCTGGAAGGTGCACCGATTAACGCGATTGTCTGTTTCATGTACTACTTCTCTGCTCACCCGGATTTTCAAGATTTTCGCCATCATACAGAGAAGCCAGTCCTTCGCGCAGGGCATATAGCGCCGCCTGGGTGCGGCTGGCAAGGTGCAGTTTATCCAAAATTTTGGAAACGTGAGTGTAAACGGTGGCAATGCTGACCACCAGCGTATCCGCGATTTCCTGGTTACTCAGGCCGCGCGCGATCAGCTTCAAGACTTCCACCTCCCTGTCGGTGAGCGGATCGGACGAAGGCGGCTGTTCGGATGTAAGGGCGAGTTCTTTGAGCAATTTTTCCGCGATGCTGGGATGCAGGGTAAACTGTCCCTGATGCACCTGCCTGATAGCATGAACCAATTCTTCCGGGCTGGTATCCTTGATCAGGTAGCCGAGCGCGCCGGCCTTGATAGCCGGGAAAACTTTGTCGTCAGTGGCGAAGCTGGTCAGCACCAGAATTTGTATCGAAGGATGCCCGACTTTGATCTGTCGGATAGCCTCGATGCCATCCATGACGGGCATAACTAGGTCCATCAAGACGATGTCCGGTTTGAGTTCGTCCATGTCTTCTACAGCTTCCCGTCCGTTGGTGGCCTCGCCGACCACCTCGATCCCCGCCTCCGTGCCCAGCAACTGTTTGATCCCGCGCCGGACGATATGATGATCGTCCGTGATATACACTCGAATGACTTCACTCATAAGCTACCTCCACGCTTATCTGCGTGCCGTTTTCCCCGCTGCTGATCCGTAAATCGGCGTTGATTTGTTCTGCCCGTTCCCGCATTCCTTTCAGCCCCAGGCCACCATGCCCTTCTGCCGAATCGAGATCGAAGCCAATGCCATTATCGTTGATCTCCAGAATGATCTTGCCTACCCTTTTCTTCAGCGAAACCCTGATCTCCCTGGCATGTGCGTGTTTCAAAATGTTGTTCAAAACTTCGTTGGATATGCCGTACAGCCCGGACTCGATCCCGTTTGGAAGCCTGCCCACCTCCTGCAAATCGATCTGTACCTTGAGCCCGCTGCGGTTCTCCACAGACTCCAATCTTGCTCGCAGCGCCGAGGCCAGACCCTCTTCCTCAAGGATCGGTGGGCGCAGTTCGAAGATCAGCAGGCGTGTTTCTTGCAGAGTCTGTTGGGAGCTCTCGCGGATTTCGCGCAGGTAACTTGCTACTTCTTCTGTTTGTCCGGTTTTCAGTTGACGGGAGGCAGCTTCGGCTTGCAGCGTCAGGCCGTAGAGCGTTTGCGCGACCGAGTCGTGCAGTTCGCGCGCCAGGCGGTTGCGCTCTTTGGCGGTGGCAAGTTCCTCCGCTTGTCCTGCGTATTCCTGCAGCTTGCGATGCGCCCTTTGTAGTTCGTCCAGAAGCCGATTGCTTTGAATGCGCGCTTCGTCGGCTCGCATCATCAGGGTCGAGAAAGAAGCGACGAAGAACAGTCCAGCCAGATACAGAAACGTGAAGGAGAGTCCACCCGGCCAGCCGAACTGAATCGTCTGTCCGATGATGATGGCAATCCCAAAGATGGCGATCCAAGCGAAGGCAGTCTTGCGCGGAAACAGGAACATGGCCTGCCCGCCGAGCGGCAGGAAGAGCAGGGCGAAGAAGTCCAGCTCGAAATAGAGCAGCATTGCGCCGATGATGAGCGCGGTCTGAATGGCGAGGTAGATGTGCGCTCTGAGCGGGGAGCCTTTTGTAGTGAACGGCTGGAACCCCAGCAAAATACCATAGACGGCCAGGATAACGCTGAGCAGCCACAGATACGGATGCGACTGCTCGATGAACTCGAGGATCCAGCGCAAGGATACGGCGATCCAGATGACGAAACTGACAATAATGAAGGATAAAGCGGGAGACGAGCGAAGTTTTTGCATTGAAATCATTATAGTGGACGAATTAGGCCCAATCAATACACAAAATTATGTAGATTATTCGCAGATATATAGAGGCTTTTATGTACCTGCATTTCCAAGTTTATCCTGATGACTTTTAGCCTCCCGGATGTCATACTGGGGACATCGGTTCAAATTTTATTCTTGGAGGTTCAAATGAAAAACATTAGATGGTTCATCAGTTTATTCGTGCTATTTGGGATGCTGCTGGCCCCGGTACAGTCGGCTACAGCGCTTTCCACACAATCGCCAGAACAGGTTGCGGTGACACCGGAAGCGGTCGAAGCTTTCCTGAATGATTTTTCTTCAGTTTATATGGAAGAATTGGATGTTCCCGGGCTGGCTTTTGTGATGGTTAAAGACGGCTCGGTCTTTGTCAGCAAGGGCTACGGGTTTGCGGATGTGGAAAACCAGGTGCCCTTCGACCCTGAGCAGACCATCGTTCGCGCTGGTTCGATTGTCAAGACCGTGACGGCGCTGGCGCTGGTGCAGCTTGCCGAACAGGGGGAGATCGACCTGGATGCGGACGTCAACCAGTACCTGACCCATTTCCAGATCCCGGACACGTTCAACGAACCCATCACCGCCCGTCAACTACTGCATTACACGGCCGGACTGGATAACCGTTTTATCGGCATCCGCGTCGAAACTCAGGACGAAATCCTGCCTCTATCTGAATACTTTGCCCAACGTCTGCCAGACCGCGTCCGCCCGCCGGGAGAAATACGGGCCTACAATGACCACGAAATCGCCCTGGCCGGTCTGCTGGTGGAGGAAGTTTCGGGGATGCCTTACAACCAATATGTGCAAGAATATATCTTCAAGCCGCTCGGTATGGATAGCAGTTCCATCTACCTGCCGGAGAGTGACGTAGAGCGCGCGGCTGTAGGCTATGGATCGAACGGAGCTTATCCGCTCAACTACTACAATCTCAACGATGCGGCTGGCTCCGGCTTTAACACCACCCCGGCTGACCTGGCCCGGTACATGCTCATGCATCTCCAAAACGTAAAATTGGATGGCAAGCAGGTATTTAGCGAAAGTGTAATCAAGGAATTGCACACAACCCGCTTCACCCATCATCCCAAACTACCGGGCATCGCTTACGCCTTCGACGAAACCTTCTGGGGCGGACGGCGCATTCTGGCCAAGGGCGGCGGCGCGCCTGGTTTCACGAATCGCATGCTGCTGTTGTTAGACGAAGGCGTGGGTATCTACTTTGTTTACAACCGCGACTCGACCGTCCCGCTGTCCTGGAAACTGGAACAGGCCTTCCTCGAGCATTTCTATCCCAAAGGCGAACCGTCGGTTGGTGAAGAAGTCCCGGCCACGGATCCGGGTAAGATGGCTCGTTACACCGGGTACTACATCAGCCTGAACGATTACTCAGCCACCAGCATCGAAAAGGTGCAGGCGCTCATGGAGCAGGAGCAGGTCACGCTCGATGAGCAGGGCAGGTTGCAATACGCAGGCGGTACGCTATTGCGCATGGATAAGAACCTGTTCCAATGGAGCGAGAGCGGCAATTACGTGGCTTTCGGCGAAGACGAAGCTGGAAAGGTCAATTACCTGTTCGTCAGCCGGACGGCTCTCATGCGCGTACCCTGGATCGAAACCTTCCCGGTACAGATGGGCTTGTTGGGCTTCTCGCTGATTGTTTTCTTCACAGCCCTGATCGGCTGGTTGGTGATGGCATTCAAGCGCCAGGGAAAATCCTACGCGCTCTCAGGTTCCGTTAGTTTGATTTATATAGGTTTCCTGGTCGGGATGGGCTTACTGCTGGCTCCCGTTTTCGCAGGCGCCGATCCGCCCTGGGCGCTCTCGTTCGCTCCCCCGACTGCCCTGCTGGTTCTGCTGGCGCTGCCGCTGGTCGGGATTGCAGTGACGTTGTTATTGGCCTGGCAGGTGATTCGCTCATGGAAGGAAAGACGTTTTGGTTGGTTCGTGCGCATCCATAATACACTGATTCTGGTTGCCAGTCTGAGTTTCCTGTTCTTCTTACATACCTGGAATTTGTTGGGATACCAGTTATAAATTCCTCTCAAAGGGCCAACTGGGGGTACTTATTTGTGTCCAACCAAACTGGCTAGAGTGTATAGAAAAACTCCCGTCGACTTGACGGGAGTTCAGTTTCTCACTTTTTGCTTCTTGCTACTCACCCATATCCCCATACAACTTCCTGTGCACAATGCTCAACGCCCGTACCTGTTCCGCGGCATGGTACGACGACCTCACCAGCGGCGCGGACTCGACCCACTTGAAGCCGATCTCGCGGCCGTAATCTCTCAGTTCCTGAAATTCTTCCATCGTGTAATAACGCGAGATGGGATAATGTTTCTTGCTGGGTTGCAGATACTGGCCGATAGTCAAGATGTCTACGCCCCAAGAGCGCTGGTCGCGCATCACGGCTTTGACTTCCTCGATCTCCTCGCCCAGGCCGACCATGATGCCCGATTTGGTCAGTACTTCGGGGTCGAGTTTTTTGGCGTTGGACAGAGTCGCCGCGGCCCAGTCATAGCTGTCCTGCGGCTGGATGGTCTTGAACAGGCGCGGCACAGTCTCCACGTTGTGGTTCAGGATTTCGGGGCGAGCTTCCATGACGATCTTCAATGCTTCCAGCGAGCCTTTGAAGTCGGGGATCAGCACCTCGATGGAGCAGCCCGGCAGTACTTCACGGATGCGGCGGATGACCATCGCAAAGATGGGCGCACCGCCATCCCGGCGTTCGTCGCGGTTGACGGAGGTGATGACGGCGTGTTTCAGGTTCATCTTCTTGACGGCCTGTGCCACGCGTTCGGCCTCGCCCCAATCCATCAACTGTGGCTTGCCATGTTTGATGTCGCAGAAGACACAACTGCGCGTACACACGTTACCCAGCATCAGGAAGGTGGCCGTGCCGGAACCCCAGCACTCGCCCAGGTTCGGGCACATAGCTTCTTCGCACACCGTGTTCAGCTCTTTCGAACGCATCAGGGTGTGTAGCTTCTCGTACGTTTCGCCCGAGGGCGCGCGCACCTTGATCCACTCCGGCCGGCGCAGGGGGCGGGTTTCAATTTTTTCGGGGTCGACCCGGTCTCTCGTAGGGGTAGCAGGCATAAATCCTCGTTTGATGCAGAATTAACATGACAGTCACCTTCGAAAGTGACTGTCATGTCAGTTTATCATAACTTGCGGACTTTCAATCGCAGTCCCTTAACCTCGACGACCTCGACCCGGTCTCCCTTACGGATCTTTCCGGACCCTTCGGCTGCTTCCGCACTCCAAAGCTCAGATCCGACCTGGACCTGTCCCGTTTCCTTGATAGCAGTGGTAGCCGTCCCGTTCTTTCCAACTAACGACTCCTGCCCCGTACGGACGGGCACTTTCAGGGCACGGATGCCGAAACCGACCAACACGCCGAACAAGGCACCGATCAGCAGCCCGACTACAACCACCAGTGGGACGGACACACGCTGGAACTGCGGCGTGCCCGGCGAGTTAAACAGCACCAGTGCGCCGACGATGAACGAGCCGATGCCCGCCGCGGTCAGTGCGCCGTGGGTGGGCGCTTTGATATCCAGGATAAAAAGCGCGAAGGATGTGATCAAAAAGATGATGCCGAACCAGTTGACTGGCAGCCAGCCGAGTCCATAGCCTGCCAGCGCCAGGCAAACCACCCCAATAAAACCCGCTACCCAGCCCCCCGGGCTGCCGAGTTCGATGAAGATGGCTTGTGCGCCGATGGTGATCAGCAAAAAGACAACATTCGGGTTGGTAAGCATGGCCAGCAATTGCTCGATGAAGCTGGCCTCCACTGGTTCGGTTGTGGCGTTGGTTGTCTCCAGGATGCGGGGGCCATCAGCCATATGTACTTCGAAGCCGTCCAGTTGAGAAACGAGGTCGTCAACATCAATTGCGATGAAATCCACCAGACCAGCTTCCAGGGCTTCGTCGGCCGAGGCCGCTTTGGCTTCTTCGATGGCAGATTCGGCCAGTGCGATAGCTTCCGAAGGACGATTGGATGCCAGAGTACGCACGGTTGCTTTGAGCGCTTCGATCTCCTTCGCCTTCATAGTTTCGCCCAGGTCTTCACCCTGCCCGCCGACCGGGCTGGCCGCGCCGATAATCGTCTCTGGCGCCATAGCGGACGCATGACCCGCCAGCGTGATCATCGTCCCGGCTGATGCGGCCATCGCCCCACGCGGTGAAACATAGACCACTACCGGGATGCTACTATCGCGGATCTCCTGGACAGTGTTATTCATCGTGTCGATGTTGCCACCGGGTGTATCCAGTTGCAGGATGACCAGGTCCGCGTTGCGCTGTTCAGCGATTCCCAACCCACGCTGGATGTATTCCTGCATCGCAGGCGCCACCGCTCCTTCCGCGTCTAATACGATCACGAGCGGGGTATCGTTTTGCAGGTTTCCACCCGATGAAGCATGAACGGGTTGGAAAACCAGCAGGAAACTGGCAAGTGTTAAAAGGAAAATTAAGCGGAAAGTTCTCATTGCTTTCTCCAGGATGATTTCATTATAATGTGTATGGAGGGCAGTATGGCAAACCCTAATAAAGTCCTAAGCGCGCGTGTCGTTCTGCAGTTGCTCGTCTTTATCGTACTTGTCCCTTTTTTGCCGCTGCTGATCTCATGGAAATGGGATTGGTGGCAAGCTTGGATTTATGGGGTCATCGGGGTGTCGGGGTTTGTCGTCAGCCGGGTGCTGGTCAACAAACGCCATCCCGACCTGATCGCCGAGCGGGCAAAGTTCATGGATCACAAAGACACCAAGCCCTGGGATCAAGTTCTGGCAAGATTGGTTGGTCTGGGTGGGGCCTTGATTCCGCTGGCGGCTGGGTTGGATGCTAAATACGGTTGGTCGAAAACGGGATACAGCCTCCCGGTCGAGTTGGCTGCCCTGGCTTTGATCGTGATCGGGTATGCTATCGGCACCTGGTCGCTGATGGAAAATCGCTTCTTCTCCGGAACGGTCCGCATCCAAAGAGAACGCGGGCATCATGTTATCTCGACTGGTCCTTATGGGGTGGTGCGCCACCCCGGTTACGCAGGTGCTCTGCTGACCTATTTCGCTACGCCGTTCCTACTCGATTCGTACTGGACATTCGCGCCGGTAATAATCATGGCAATTGTGCTTTTCATCCGCACCGACCTGGAGGACCGCACCCTGAAACATGAACTGCCCGGCTACAGAGAGTATGCAACGCAGAAAACACGTTATCGACTGTTGCCGTGGATTTGGTAGAGTATTAGAACCTAAAGGTCTGCCAGACCTTCAGGTTCTTTTAGGCTACATTACTGCCAGCAAAATCGTACGGATGCTCAACCCGATAATGAGCAACCCGACGATGAACATCAGCACTTTGACCGGCAGTCTCTTCATGAGAACCGCTGCCAGTGGGGCAGCGACCGCCCCGCCGATCAACAAGCCCAGAATGATCTGCCAGTAGCCCATAAAACTGAGCGTCAATACAAATGTGATTGACTCGGCAAAGGTCACGAAAAACTCAGAGAAGTTGACCGAGCCGATCGTCTGACGTGCATCCTTCCCGCGCGCCACAAGTGTGGTGGTCACGATTGGTCCCCAGCCGCCTCCGCCGATGGCGTCGAAGAATCCGCCGATCATGCCCAGCACACTGACCCTGGCTGTGTGCACCCCGTTGTTCGGCCTGGCTTTGTAGTTAACAGCTTTGACCAAAATGATAATCCCCATGATCAGCAAATAGGCTGAGATATAGGGCTTTATGAAATCACCATCGATAGATGTCAACAGGTATGCGCCCGCAACTCCGCCGATCACACCCGGGACGAGCAGCCGTTTAACCAGTTTCCAGTCGATATTGCCCAGCCTCCAGTGCGAAAAGCCGGAGATGCCCGTGGTGACCACCTCCGCCATATGCACGCTGGCAGATGCCGCCGCCGGGGGAATGCCAATACTGAGCAGGAAGGTGTTTGAACTGACGCCATAGGCCATGCCCAGCGCGCCATCGATCATTTGAGCCAAGAACCCGACCAGCACGTAGAGAAGAATTGACAGTTCCATTGAATCTCCTGTTTGTTTATAGTATATAAAGTCTATAACTTTAGTATACTTTTGAGATAAAAAAAGACGTCCACTACTCACCCAGCAGCGCGCGGGCAGCATCCACTCTTTCGGTTACATCTGCTAGGCTGGTATTTTCCAGAATATTTGCAATCGCATCCCGCACATCGCCCATCACCATGCGCAACCCGCAGGTCTGTTCATCGGGGCAGCCGCAGGGTTCATACGCCATCTGGCTCACACAGCGGATGGGCGCCAGCGGTCCGTCCAGCACGCGGATGATCTGTCCCAGGTTGATCTGCTCGGGCGCTTTCGCCAGATAATACCCGCCGCCGATTCCCATTTTGCTATTGAGCAAACCGGCGTTCTTGAGTGCCAGCAGGATCTGCTCCAGGTATTTGGTGGGAATCTTCTCCTGCGCCGAAATATCCTTGATCTGCACCATCGAGCCGGGGGAACCCCTCTGGGCATCCGCCAGGTTAATCATGGCCCGCAGGCCGTACTCACCGCGTTTAGAAAGTCTCATGATATATAAAGTCTACTACTATGCTAGACTTACTGGATTTTAGTGGGGAATTTCACAATTGTCAAGATGAGGTTTCGAGCAACTCGGCCACTTCTACCTCCCCCAATGCGCGCTTGAGATCGGCGCTTTTCAGGATGATGGTCGTGCCACGGACGCCCGAACCAAGCGAAATCTCCTCTTCGACGAAGACACTCGGATCGACAAGCACCCTGAGCCTGCGTGCCGTTCCAAAAGGCGATACCGCGCCGATAGGATATCCCGTTACCTCCAGCACCTCGTCTTTGTCCGCCATCGTCAAGCGTGACTGACCAAGATGGCTGCGCAGCGCCTTCCATGAGATTTGTGCTGGCCCGGCTACCAGTGCCATTACATATTCGTCCTCACTGAGACGAAACAGGATGCTGCGTACGATCTGCTCGGGACGCTGTCCGCGCTCTCGGGCGGCCTGCTCCAGTGAGGTGATCTTTCCGGGATGGGTGAATACACGGTGGGGAATATTCAATTTTTGCAATTCGAGGCTGACAGGAGGAGATTGGATCATAAAAATTCAAGTTGTCATTGCGAAGGAGCATAGCGACTGTGGCAATCTCATGCTTATCGGTAACTTGAGATTGCCACAACGGCTACCGCCGTCTCGCAATGACACAAAGTTAGGTTGTCTTCGGTTCATAATCGCACAGATCATACACCGGGCATTCCGGGCAATTTGGCTTGCGCGCCGCGCAGACTTCACGTCCCAGGCGGATGATATTCAGGTGCGCGGCGTAATAGGTCTCGGGTGGGAAGACATCTTCGAGATACGGATGCGCCTTTTCAACAGAAATATTTTCCGGACGCAGTCCAATGCGGCCGGTCACACGATAGACGTGTGTATCTACCGGAAAGGCCGGGCGGTTAAGCGAAAAGCACAATACGATGGCGGCCGTCTTCGGGCCCACACCTTTGAACTTGGTCAGCCAGTCGCGGGCTTCTTCGAGCGGCATATCCTCCAAAAAGGATAGGTCTAGCGAGCCACGTTCTGCGGTGATCTCACGCAGCACATTCTGCAGGCGTGGTCCTTTCTGGTTGGCCAGCCCGGCCACGCGGACGGCTTCGATCACTTCATCTGTATCCGCATCGCGTACCTGTTCCCAGGTGGGAAATTTTTCCCGCAGAGAATCAAATGCGCGGTCGCGATTTGCATCGTTGGTGTTCTGCGACAGGATAGTCGAGACCAGTTCGTCCACAGGCGGCAGGGGATTGCGCCAGGTCGGTTCGCCAAAGGCTTCGATCAGCTTTTTGTGTACTTTCAGGGCTTTTTTCTTTAGATCAGTCTCAATCATAGGAATAAATTTACCACGAAGTTGCGAAGACACGAAGAGACTCTTCGCTGCGCTCACACTGTCCTGGTGTCTTGGGAGAGTGACAAATTGAATACGGGCCGCGACTCCCCAACCACAATTCTGCGATGGTTAGTGACTGGTTTGACCGGACCGAATTCGGCCAGCTCGTCTAACTGCGCTTCATTCAGGATGTCAAGCTGCTTCAGGATTTCCAATGTCACTGCAGGGCGGACGCGGGTATAGGCGCTCAGGTCGAGCCTGCGCTGGCCCAGGTCTCCTTCCATGATTTTGATGGCGATGCCGATACCCGGCGAGTCCGCGTTGATTGCTCCAGGCAGCAGACCGATGCCCTGGTAACCTTCCGCGCCGCGCTTGCAGACGATCTTGCCTCCACCGACTTGCATCAGGCGACAGTCGAACTCGGTTGTGCTGCTGATCATTTCAGGGTATGCCATCATTGCAGAAGTGACCTTCCTGCATGAACTCGCGCGGGTTTCTGCTAGTTCGTGCGGATCACATAATCTGGCATAAGCCAGCGCGCTGTTGAACAGCGGAACGGCAAAGTTAGGCGCGGAGCAGCCGTCTATGCCGAGATGGACCTGGTTTGACGGGAGCAGACACATCTCCGCGAACGAAGCGAGGATGTCCTGTTGGATGGGATGGTCAAAGTCCAGATAGGTGTCGAGTGGAAGGTCGCGCATTGTGGCATGGGCCAGCATGGCGGTGTGCTTGCCAGAGCAATTGTTGCGGTTAGGCGTGGGGGCTTCGTCGTTCTTGATCAGTCGTTTGTAGGCAGCCACATCCCCGGGCATATGAGATCCACACTGGAGATGACTTTCATCCACACCCACCTTAGCCTGCATCGCCTCGACCACGCAGACATGCTCATTGGAGCCCTCATGCGAGGCGCAAGCCAACGCCAGTTCCTGTTCGGTAAATCCAAATTGCTCGACCCCGCCGCGTTCGACGAAGGGTAGAACCTGGAATGGCTTGGCGCTGGAGCGTAAAAAGGCGGCCGTTTGCGGGTCGCCATAGGATGCGAGGGTATTGCCGTGAGAGTCCACCACCGCGATTGCGCCGTAGTGGGTGGATTCGATAATCTCCCCACGAGTCAATTCAAAGATGGGTTGAAAAGAACGCTGCAAGGGATTTATTCGTCGTTTTTATTGCTGGTTTGGTAGTGGCGTGCGTAATAGTGTTGTAAGCCGTAGCGCAAGCGCTCGCTGAATTGCTTCTGACGGGTGGCTGAAGCCTTGAATTTTGACACCAACGGTTGGACCAGACCTCCCGTCATATCCGGTTTTTGCTTTCGTGTGGAAAGTTTTTCCAGTCTTTTGTGTACGTCTTTGAGAAAATCGATCTGGCTTTTGATCACTGCTGCCGTGACAATGCCATCTCTCCCGCTGATAACCGTGAAATCCCTGTATTCTTTACTTTGTAGAAGGTCAAGTGATTCTAGCCAGACCGGGATGTTGGCCTGCGCCAGGAATGGTGGTTGGTTTTTGAGCACAGAATCGCCTACAAATATAATGTTTTCCTCTGGCAAAATGACCCAGATCGCGCCCGGTCGGGGGCCAGGGTGGCTTTCGAGCAAAATCTTTGTGTCACCCCAGTGCAGGATCATGGTGCGAGTAAAAGTGATTTCTGGCGGTACCCAGCGGATGCCCGTCAGGCCGGATAAAGTCTCCCAGACCGCGCCGGTTTCGTCACTTTGAGCTTTAAAGGTGCTGGGTCGATTATTGAAGACCTGGGCGGTTTTCTCATGTGCAAGCACACTGCAATCCATAGCCCGTGTACCCAGAGTGCGGTCTGGATGTGCGTCCAGACTGACTAGAATCCGTTCCGGGCCGCTGCCCAGCCCCATCAAGGATGCACGCCATGCGCGTCCATCCTCCGGTGAAGGCGGCGCGTCGATCTGAATTAACCCATGCGAACTTCTGATAACGCCCAGCGTGACGCCAGGATATTGCTCTTCGATAAGAACCTGGTTGGTAATTGAATCCATAAAATGATGCTCCTAGTTACTCCCCTTTGTTCGCTTCCTGGGTGGCCACTGGCAGAGTGAAGAAGAAAGTAGTACCGACGTTGTTCTGGCTTTCGACCCAGATCTTGCCACCATGACCTTCTACTGCCATTTTGCAAAAGGCCAGACCGATTCCCAATCCGCCGGGCTTATGATCGCCACGCAGGCGGGCAAACTTGTCGAAAATGCGCTCCCGTTCCAGAACAGGAATCCCGGGGCCATTGTCCTCTATAGATACGGTGACCCAGCCATCCTGATAACTGGCATTGGCCAAAATCTGGCCACCGGAGGGCGTGAATTTGGTGGCATTCTCCAGCAAATTAAGCATCACGCGCAGGATCATATCCTTATCAACCCAGATTGGCGGCGTGTCTACAGGAACCTGAGATTTGATAACCTGCTTTCGGCTTTCCGCCACGGGACGGACTTCTATCAGCGCTTCATCCGCTAACTCATTGAGAAAGACAACATCCTGATTGACGATTTTCTGTCCGGATTCAAGCCGGTTAATGTCCAATAGCGAGTTGACCAGGCGTTCGATTCGTGTGGTGGAATTGACAGCGATTTCCAGGATCGATTGTATCGTTTCGTTATCTTCGACGTTAACCAGGCCGCTTAGAATATCAAGGCTGGAGATGATGTTGGCCAACGGTGAGCGCAGGTCATGAAAGATCATCGAAGTCAGGTCATTACGCAGATCGTCCAGTGCTTTGCGTTCGCTGATGTCATGCAGTGTCCATTGCAACACTTCGGCATTTTCGAAATTCACCAGACGCACATTGACTTGCATGAACACCGTATGCCCGTCCTTTTTGTGCAACAAGGAATTGTAAGTGCAGGGATAATAATCTCTGATGCGCTCGAAATTCTCTCCGGTCTTGCTGAAATCGACTTCATGAACCTGGTCGATGTTCATTTTCCGCAATTCTTCATCCAGATACATACTTACCGAGGCTGCTACTCGGTTCGCTTCCAGGATATCCCCTTCCCAATCGGTGATCAGGATGGGATCGATACTGGTATCGAACAGCTCGCGATATCGTTGGTGAGCTGCTTCCAACCTCTCGAAGAGTTGCGCATTTTGGATGTTCGCGCCAGCCATACTGCCGATGCCGTCCATCACCAGCAAAGCGTCGGGATCGAAATTATCGGCGATTGGGTTGATGGCCTCCATCAAACCGATGACGATTCCCTGAGCTTTGATAGGCGCAACAGCAAGCGCGCGCGTCTCGATGCCCCCAAACTTGTCCTCGTTTGTGAAGCGCGAATCTTTGCTGACATCTGGCACCACCACACCCCGCCCTTCGTAAACAACCTGTCCCGTCAGGCCTTTCCCGGTTGGAATGCGCCGGTCGATGATATTCCCGGCGTTGTAGCCTGTTGCCGCACGGAACACCAGGTCCCCGTTACTGGGATCGATCAATGCCAGCGCCGCCGTTTCCACTTGCAGGGCTTGCATACATTGGTTGAGGATGCGTCGAAGGACCTCGTCCAGGCGTAAGGTGGTACTGATGGCTGCCGCGCCTTCTGCCAGTGCGGACATCACGCGTGCTTGCCGCTGACTCTCCGTGTACAGGCGTGCATTCAGCACCGCGATCCCGGCCTGATCGGCGATAGCCTGCATCAGTTCCAGGTGCTCTACACCGAAAGCGTTGGCTTGCGGATGTACCAGCGTCAGCACACCGACCAGTTTTTCGCGCGCCAGCAAAGGAACGCACAGGGCTGTCTTTGGCCCTGACTGATCGATAGCGTCATCGGGACGGCGCAGCCAGCGATCATCCTTACTTGTGTCGGGAATAAAGGCGGGTTTGCGGTTGCGTATTACCCATCCAGCCAGTCCGCGTTCGACGGTGTCGCGCAATTGCTGGGTTGTGTCCTGGTGAAAACGCCGGCCATATACGATGGTCGAATCGATAGGTTTGCCGTTATCGTCAAGCACGACGATACTGCCGCGTTGCCCACCAATGTTCTGAGTTGCCTCGAACAAAACGCGCTGCAACACAGTCCGCAGATCCAGCGCGGTGGCTACTTCGCGACTGACATGATAGAGCAACTCAAGTAAAGCTCTCGTGCGGTCTTCTTCCATAAGAGGGTTCCCCTGAGATGAGTTTATTGCCATCACTACATCTTTTATGCTTTCAATGATTGTTCCAACATTATTTTCAAGTGCGGTAATTTTTCAAACTGCGAAATACCTGACTGTTCATCATGGTGATACGTTGTTTCAGATGCTGCAATCTCATTTTATAGCGACATCAATTGAATAATACCACGTGCTTATCCACTTTTAAAAGCGACAAATATCTCAATTTTAAATTTCATCGATCAGATCTTGCGCTCCCAATTTCCTGGATCGAAATACTGAAAAACCCAAATTAAAAGTATAGCACGCTTTCATTTTCGCGGACCGAGAATGGTTTACAATTGGGTTCTATGTCACTGGCTTTGCAACGTATCCGCGCCCTGTGTTTCGATGTGGATGGTACTCTGAGCGACACAGATGATGTGTATACACAGAAGGTTGCCCGATTTTTTCCCCCTTTTCTTTTCCGCAATCCGGAACGAGCTGCGCGCCGTTTTGTGATGTGGGTCGAATCGCCTGGTAATGCCTTGATCGGCTTGCCTGATATCGTAGGTTTGGACGATGAAATCCTGGGTTTGTGGGAATGGTTGAACCGTCATCGACCACGCCCAATGAAGCATTTTATGATGGTACCCGGCATCAAGGCGATGCTGGAACGCCTGTATGGGAAATATCCGATGGCAGTGGTCAGCGCGCGAGATGACAAGTCCACGCGCGAGTTTCTCAACCAGTTCGAATTGACCGGTTACTTTCAGGAGATCGTGACTGCCATTACCGCCGAGCATACCAAACCGTATCCTGACCCGATTCTGTATGCGGCTGAGAAGATGAACGTCGCTCCGGAGAATTGTCTGATGATCGGCGATACCACAGTCGATATTCGCGCCGGGAAGACCGCTGGTGCGCAAACGGTGGGTGTACTGTGCGGATTTGGAGAACGGGCCGAGCTCGAACGCCGGCAGACGGATTTGATTTTGGAAAATACGTCTGACCTGGCAGACGTATTGCTTCAATCTTAACCAGAATCTGCTTCCGTTCAGGGAGTTGATCCTGTCCGTAAAATATGCTCTAGGCGGCATACCCTTAACGGGCACTTTTCTCGCCGCCGGGGAAAGTACCCCGCATGGGGTACGGTGGATTGAGCATTTTGCGGTTAGAGTTTAGTCTTTTACCGGTTCACTGTGGGAGGGCGAACCCGGGTGGGTAAATACCTTTTTTGCGTTTCTGCGGTGAACTCTGATCATTTCATTCGAAAGGAGAACCAATGAAACGAATATCGATATCCATTGCTGTCTTGATGTTGGCGCAACTGGTCTGCCAGTTTGTGGCCGGAACCCCGGTGCCAACTGCTACACCCGTACCGACCGCAACGTCGCTGCCTACGCTAACGCCGTTGCCAACCTCAATATCTCTGCCCACTGCAACTCCGCAGCCCGCTCCCGAAGAATTAAATATGGGAACACATCTCTATTTCCGAGAGACTGTCGAAGCCGGATGTGAAGCCAGCGACGATAGCAAAGGAACCGAGTACACGGAAAAGACACACACTTTTTCGTTGGATTTCAGTTCAGTTGATTATGGGGGTCGCACATATCAAAAGACGGATTTACATCGTTATGAGTCTGCAAATCAATCTGAAAAGCCCCTGGTGTTGATCTATTCAGAGGTGGGTTTTGACCTGGAAGTCTATAATCCGGGAGAGGATACTAAAACCACCCCCGCCTGTCTGATCTTCCGTTTCAGATTTGCAGATTAGGATATACACAGCTCTGTGATTTTTTCGCAGGGCTGTTTCTACAATTCAATCTGGACTATACAATTCAATCGTATTGCCATCCGGATCACGCACGGCGGTGTGCTTGCCGTCATCTTTGCTGATGATTTCGCCTTCTTGCCGGCCGCCATGTTGGATGGCGATTTCGATCACATTTTCCACGTCTATAACAGAAAAGCCTAGCTGGTGCACCGCGTATCCTTCAAAATCGATATCATCTCTGATGGGGACAAATTTGAGGACAAAACTATCCACCTCACCGAACTGCGAGGTGATCGACCCGGTCATCACTTCTTCAAATTGAATGCCAAAGGCTTCCGTGTAGAATGCCAGCATGGCTTCCATGTGATGGACGCGCATTGCAACAGAACGCAATTGAGATTTAGATGTTGTCGAGTTCATCGTTTACTCCAATCACTAAAAAAGACAGTTTCTCTATTCCAGTAGTTCAGAAACACAAATATGGATTCCTAGCAAAACTTCTTTTTTTATCGTATCTATTCAGGCTTAAATATGGTTAGAAATTTCTTCAAACCACCATATATGGCGGTTAATTTGATTGAGAACTACACAAAGGTTTAGAACTGCACAAATTTTCATCAGGAAGCCTGCCCATATAT
>JASFRG010000062.1:0-25404 GCA_050115035.1 Anaerolineales bacterium
CAACCTCAACAGCAAAGGGGAAGGTTTCTAATTCTTCTGTCAGTGGGAGTAGTTCGTTCAAATCTGCCAGGAGATTGGATTCAACCCATTCTTTAACGAAGGCAGCTTCCAGTGCAACCACGTCGGGGGCATCTGCGGTTCTAGCAGCTGCCTTTACCTTGGTCTGGTATTCGCCATCGGTCATGGGGATCATGGTGTAAACAACATCCACATTTGGATGTGTGCCTTCAAAGGCAATCGCCATCGTCCGAATTTCGTTAGTGAAGGACCACACATTCAAAACCTGCTTTTCTTCCATGGCAGGTTCTTCGGCTGCAGGTTCCTCAGCAGCGGGTTCCTCGGCAGCAGGTTCTTCAGCAGCCGGTTCTTCAGGCATGGCAGGCTCTTCGGGAGCAGCGCCGCCACCGCAGGCTGCTAATAGCATGCTGGAAACAACCAACAGGCTAATGAGTAAAAAGATAGACTTACGCATGTTTCTTCTCCTTCATACAAATTTTTAGATTATACTTTTTGTGTGTGGAGAGGTCTCCGCACAATCGTGCAGGTCTTCCTCGTCTTCACAGGGCTGATGGAAGGCCTGCTATTAATTTCAATTCTGATTGTCAACCACCTCCTTTCGGCTAAATTTATCGGAAACAAAAATACCTTCAAATACTCGTTCTGGCACCTAGATTGATACTTTTATCTCTTTGCAAGATTTCCGCTCAATCAATTTAGTGGACATCTTATAAACTTTCGAATCCAACTCTTCTCCATTGACCAACTTAATCAGCATCTGTGTCGCGACATACCCCATTTCTGCCAGATGTTGATCGACAGTGGTGAGCCCCAAATACTCTGCCTCTGAAATGTTGTCGAAACCAATCAGGGATAAGTCATCCGGAATATGCAATCCTATCTCATCGGCAGCTTGTAAAACTCCAATCGCCGATTGGTCATTGGAAGCGAATATAGCTGTAGGTGGAGAAGAAAGGGAGAACAACTGAAGGGCACGTTCATAACCAGTTTGGGTGGAAAAATCTCCGGGAAGTATCAGGGATTCGTCAATTTTTATCCCAGCTTGAGTAAGCGCATCTTGATATCCCTTTAAGCGGCGGCCCGAACTCATAATTTCCGGTCTTCCGCCGATGAAACCAATCCGTCGATGTCCCAAACCCAGTAGATATTCCACCGCCTCCAAGGCGCCATGGTAATTCATGCCCTGAACCGATGGATAGTTTGGATCGATAAGATGTGGATCCACCGCAACAATAGGAGCATGGGTGACAAATTCCGAGGCGGAAGAAGCGACTACCAGTACTCCATCTGTGAGAGAATTGTTCAGTACAGATACATAAAGCTGTTCTCGTGAGGCTGTGCCAGGTTTGTGAATTCCCCCGGTTGTATACAACAGCAAATCAAAAACTGATTCTGCGATAGCCCGATCCACACCCTTCATGATTTCAATGGAATAAGGGAAGCCGATATCAGGTACAACCAGCCCCAGCAGATTACTTCTGCGGCTGCGCATGCTACGCGCTGCCAGGTTTGACGTATACCCCAACTCATCAATGACCGCCAGGATGCGGTCCTGTGTATCGCTGGCGACATCAACTTTTTCATTTAAGACGCGCGAAACGGTGGAAACAGATACTCCTGCTGCTTTGGCGACATCCTGGATAGTGACTGCGCGTTTTCTTGTCGGCATCTGGGCACTTTCTGGTAACGTTGTCGGTATCATTACCGGTAACGTTACCGACACGCCCATTATTGCACAAAAATAAGGTATTGTCAACAAATGTTAAGCGTGTCGTAGGGAATCTATTATCTATCCAGAGTTGGAAGAATTATCATTCTTATAAAGGAGGTATACAACGCACCCTAGGTCTTGTTTGATCAACTGCGTTGGGTATGGCATAAACTTTTTGTAAAAAATCATAAGGAACCTGCTTTGAACAAGCTGGTTCTTTTTTACAATTACTTTCTAACGCACTCATTTCATAGGTGCACCAAATTATTTGATTAATTCACTTTTCCTAAAAACGACTCTCTAAAAAACTCAACCATTCGCAAATATAACTCACGTTGATTTTTCTCTTTGTAAATGCCGTGTCCCTCGTCTTCGAAGTTGAGCAATTCAAACGGTATTTTATGCTCGTTCAAAGCTTTGACCACATCGCTGACATTCTGCGGTGTGACATTGGGATCCTGCCCGCCCTGGATGATGAGTAATTTACCTTTGATGTTCTGCACAAAATGGATGGGCGAGCGCTCATAGTATCGTTCCGGGACTTCTTCCGGTTTGCCGCCGATCATCTCTTCACTGTACGGACGGATGTCCGGGCGGGTGGTTTCGTAATCCACCACCAGATCGGTCATGCCACAGATAGGAGCCACCGCAGCGACAATATCGGTTGGGAAATGCGTGATCGCCCACCAGGAGGAGTACCCACCGTAGGATGTGCCGGTCATGCCGACTCTGCCCGGCTCAGCGATGCCCGCTTTAATCAACGCCTGGATGCCAGTACGCAGGTCCCCCTGCTCACGACCACCCCAGCCGTCTTCCAGGATGGCCTGCTGAAAGGGCAACCCATAGCCGGTGCTGCCGCGATAGTTCGGATCCAGCACGTTGAAACCCTGTCCCACAAAAAATTGGATCTCGGGATTCAGAAAATCTGGACTGTGATAGGTGGGGCCGCCGTGCACATAAACGATCGTCCCACGCGGCTCGTCAGATAGGCGATACAGCCAGCCATGAACGGACAGGCCATCCACCGAGTTCCAGCGGAAATCTTCCGCCAGAGCAAGCTGAGTGGGATTTAGCGAGGTACGTTCCCATACACGTGTAAGGGAAATGAACTGTTCCACATCCGGTTTCTCGCGTTTGAAGCGAATCACATCCCCCGGTTGGCAGGCACTGTAGTAGAAACCAACCCATTCCGTATCCGAAAAAGGCATCAGTGGGATGAGATTGCCTTCCCCAGCAGAGACGGGTATTTCATCTCTACTCTCAAGATTCAATAACGAACTCTTCACTCGCCCTTGAACGTTTTCGACTACCACCGCTTGCTCACAATCTTCTGGCACAAAAGCCGCCTGGATGTCACGGGTTGGATTATCGATCTGCCAGCGCACGTCAGTATCGCCTAAAGCCCATATACCAAGTTTGCGATGCGTGTCCGTTTCGGCCAGCACCAACACGCGCTCTCCATCAGGGTGCCATTCGGCAAATGCTTTTCGCTTCTCTCCAAAATTGAACAGTTCACGGTCATTCGAGCCATCAATGCCCACTATCCAAATTTGTCGCCCGGCGGGATGCAGGTCATTGCGTGCGTACAGGATATGCGTCCCCTGCTTGTTCAGCTTGGGAACGGTGTAGCCACCTTTCACTTGATGCGCCAATGGGATGCGCTCGCCGCTGGTCAGGTCGTGGCGGTAGATGTAGGTTTCTTCCGTCTCTTCGTCGGATTCGGGATGTACATTGGCCGCATAGACCAGCCAATTCTCGCGGGGGTGCAGGGTTCCGCCGTGGATGTAGTAATTCGGCTCGGGCTCGGTCAGCGGGATCAGGGTCCCGGGAGAGGTGAGGTCGACGCGAAAGAGTTGCACGCGCTCATCGCCGTCCTTATCCTGTTCCACGATCACAGCCCGGTTGTCCGGTGTCCATGAAACCAGGAACGTATTCTGGTCTGTTTGGGTCAGGCGGATGGGCGGCGACGAACCGTCGGTGGGCGCGGCATAGACGTCCGCTACCGGGCCGGTGTGAAACCAAGTCCAAGCGGCCCATTTGCCATCGCGTGAAATCTGCGGCCAAAGGTCGTCGTAGATGCCTGGCAGACTGAGCAGCGCATCCAGATATTCTTCGGGGTTCATGATTTCACCAATTCCTTTTCTGCGGAGGCCATGATAGCATCCAGTTCATTGGATTGGGCCTCGCTCAACGGCTCGACCTGATGCTCGCGCAAAATACGTTCGGACTCGGCCTGAGCCTGCTCGGCAAGACCCCGGCGACCACCCGTTTCCCAGCTTTCCCAGCTTCCGCGTTCGGCCAATTCTGTGACAAACATCTCTCCGCTTTTCAGGTGCCTCATGGTGTGCTTCTGACCGAGGAAGTTGTGTGGACCATCCATAACCTTGGCGATGACATCGACAGCAAGCGTGTCTTCAGTGGCGACATAACCGCGCCGCACACGATGGATGCTGCCCGCAAATTCATTGTCAGCTACCATTTGGGCGTAGGTGCTCATCACTCCGGCTTCCATCTCACCGATGCCAGACAGTTCGTCTGCGCCAGCCAGGGCTGGGATGACCGCATTGAGGGCGCGCTCGAAACCATTCTGGATGTCGAGCGCATGGGAGTTGGTAGAGAAACCGTAAACGTTGACCGGCAGCCCATAGCGGTGACCAAGTTGAATGGTCCCGGCAGAAGCCAGTCCCATCTCAATCCCACCCCAAACGGAGACACCGGTGCGCGGGTCCATCATCGCCAGTCGCCCGCAAAAGATCATCGGCAGCCCGGGCTGGACAATCTGCGCCAGCACAAGCGCAACCAGCACTTCTGCGGCTTGCTGAGCGATAGCTCCGGCAATAGAGAAAGGTGCGGTGGCTCCGGCAGTCGGGCAGGGCAGCGGCGCAAAGGGGACACCCTGGCGAGCGATCTCCAGCATGGCTTCGACTTCGTGATCGGGGAAGGCCAGCGGGCTGACGGGCGAGACGCTCAGGGTCAGCACTCCGGAGGGCGGGCCGAGCACTTCAGCCATCTGGACGGCGTAGCGCACTTCGGGAGCAGTCTGCACGCCGGGACCTTGCAACGGCTTGGTGGTGAAGGGCATGGCATGACGGTACATGGCCAGTGACATCAACTCGCCCGGGACATCGGAGGGCGTGAAGAAGGGCGTGATGGTATTGCAGTTGGGAAGAGCATCCAACAGACGGGTGGAATCGCGTACATCTTGCAAGATGGCAAAGCGATGTTCGTCTGTGTCCGGATTATAGATGTCCCGCGCGCCTCCCAGGTTGTGGAAGTTGAGCGAGCCGTCGCCGAGAGTCTTAGTCGCCCCACTCCGTCCGCGCACGCTGATCTGTGGTGGGCATTTGGCAAGGCAATCTTCGACCAATTTGGGTGGCAGGCAAACGCGTTCGTTCTGGAGGGTAGCGCCAGCGTCTGTCAACATCCGGCGCGCACCGGGGTGGGTCAGGATAACACCCACTTCGGCCAGGATGCGCAGAGTGGCCTGGTGTAACGATTCGACTTCCGCGTCGCTTAGTATTTTCAAAGTGTTCACACATTCCTCCAATGAATAGTATTTCGTTTCTGGTGCGTTTGATTGTGTATTAGGATTTACCCCGCAGGGAACGCAATGCTACTCCAGCTAGGATCGCCGCGACGATGGGAAAACAAACCTCATTAACAACAAGGCAAGCATCATGGTGCTGCCGAAGATCGCCTTCAATACCACAACTCAGCATAATTTTCATTTTCTCAGAATGATTATGCGCTAATCCACATCTCAGGCGAAACCCATCTCAACTAGGCACCCAACGCCTCCAGCTGATCCACCAACCTTGCCAATTCCCTGAACGAGCTCTCTACCGGCACGGGCGTCGTCATATCCACACCGGCCAACTGGAACAAATCCATCGTATACAGCGATCCGCCCGCACTGATAAACTCGATGTACCGCTCGGCCATTCCCTTTGCATTGGCCATAATTTTTGCCGCCAGGGCATCCGCCGCACTGATTCCAATGGCGTACTGGAATGTGTAAAACGGTTCATAAAGATGTAAGAATTGCGCCCAGGTGATGCCCGTCCGTGCTGGATCATCTTTCATCGTCTCTCCGTAACCTTCGGCAAATAGCCCCAGCATGATGTGTTTCAATTCCACAGCGTTGAGAGACCGGCCTTCCGATGCTCGGGAGAAAACCTCATACTCAAAGCGAGCCAGTGTGGGCATGATAAAGAAATACCGGTGGTAGTTTGCTAGAGCTTCATCGATGAGGGCCATCTGGAAATCCCTATCATCTGCCTTCAATTCCCGTAAATATGCTCGCGTCATCGCCTGATGGAAGTTGGACGGTGTCTCTCCGACTGTTGAAGAGATTGAGTCATACTCGTTGTAAACATCCGGTTGGTTCTCCGCCGTATAAACACCATGCATGGAATGTCCCAGTTCATGTGTAAGGGTGCTCAATGCAATTATTGAATCGTCATAGCTCATATAAATGAAAGGAGGTTTATGCCCTACCTGGAGGGAGGAGGCCGCGTTCTGACGTTTTTCAATATTGGGCGCGTAATCCACCCAGCGGCCTTCCAGGCATCCCTTCCTTAAAATCGAAACGTAATCATCCCCCAAAGGTTTGAGCGCTTCACAGATCCATTCGACCGACTGTGTGTAAGGGATCGTTGGCGGACGTTTAACAGTAGGCGCCCACACATCCCAGGGCTGCAGAGCGTCTACCCCCAGTATCTTTGCCTTTACTTCCCAATAGCGGTGCCAGGTGGGGAGATGTTCTTTGAAAGTGTCAATCAGATTATGAAACACATCCAAGGGCAGATTAGTGGGCGAAAGCATCATTGCCAATACCGAGTCATACCCCCGGACCTCTGCCAAGGCCATCCATTGTTTCACATTTGCCAGGTAAACACTCGCCAGCGTGTTCTCCATTGACAGGTAACCATCGTAATAACTCTCCCAGGCGGTGCGACGGCGTTCTCGGTCGGAGTCTTGCAGAGCGATATCCATGTTCGCCTGGTAAACCGGATAAACTTTCCCCTGGCTATCCGCCGCATCCCGAAAGGTCAGGTCGGTGTCTACCAGCTCGGTTGCCACTTGGTAAATGCCGCTGAATGGTTCCGACAGCACACTGAGGATTTCTTCGACTTCCTCACTCCGTTGGTAGGCTTTCAATCGCAGCAGATTATCGAAATGATGTTTATAAACTCGCAATCGGGGTTCCTGGCTCGCCCAATCCAGCAAGGCATCGCCAATCTCAAGGAGCTGCGGCCGGGCAAAAGCAACCGTCGCTTTGAACTTTCCCTCCAAGGCTTTAGCCTGCCCGAAATGTCCCTTGGCTGCCATGTCGGTCGAATCCACGATTTGCGCCCACTCAGCGAATTCCAGCAAGATCATCATCCGGCGCCAGTGTTTCCCCCGGAGTTCGAACCAATCAGCCAGCACATCCGGCCTTTCTTTCAAACGACCGTTATAGGCCCTCAATTCAGGCAGTTCCTTTAAGGCGATCTTGAGATCAGCTTCCCAATCCTCCCAGGTCGGGTAAACGGTTTCCCGGTTCCAGGTACTCTTGACGGGAGCGTCTTTCCGCTTTAAACCGGTTATGTTGGTCATTTATGAACTCTCCTCCAGGCAATTTCCCTTCAATAATAGAACCTACACAGTTCGCGAAAAGATACCAAAAATAAGTTTGCGCAATAAGATTGCCAGACCAAATTGATCAGGCATGCATATTATTAGCTCCTACGAAAATGCGGTTTTTAACCACCGTCCACAAGATGACACGCAACCCAATGCCCTGGCGCGGCTTCTCGCCAGAGAGGCTGCTCCGTACGACATCGATCTACTGCAATCGGACAACGAGGGTGGAAGCGGCAGCCAGCCGGGGGATTCGCAGGACTGGGAGGATCACCCTCGAGAATAATTCGTTTGCGAGCCCTGGTCGTTCGCGGATCCGGCACGGGAACAGCTGAGAGCAGCGCCTGTGTATAGGGATGCAAGGGATGGTCGTACAATTCGTTGCGATCTGCCAGTTCAACAATCGCACCCAAGTACATGACCGCCACCCGGTTGCAGATGTGTCGCACCATGCTGAGATCGTGGGCGATGAATAGATAAGTCAATCCCAATTGCTCCTGCAAATCTTCGAGCAAGTTGACAATTTGGGCTTGGATCGAAACATCCAGAGCCGAGATCGGTTCATCACAAACGATGAACAAGGGATTGGATGCCAAAGCACGGGCAATACCAATACGCTGACGCTGCCCCCCTGAAAACTCATGCGGGTAGCGGTTCATATAATTGGCATTTAGCTTAACTGTCTCTAACAACTCTTCGACTCGCTCTAAGTTGGATATGCCGCCATTAATCCTGTGAACCCGGAGTGGTTCACCGATGATACGCGAAATCGTCCAGCGAGGATTGAGGGAGGCGTACGGATCCTGGAATATCATTTGCATACGTTGACGAAGATTGCGCAAATCATTGCTCTTTATCTGAGTCAGGTCTTGTCCGTCGAAAATGACCTTTCCATCGGTCGGTTTATATAATTGGACGATCGTGCGTCCTGTAGTGGTTTTTCCACAACCACTTTCGCCAACCAATCCTAAAGTTTCACCTCTATAGATATCAAAACTTACATCGTCTACGGCTTTGACCGCTCCAATCTCACGTTGGATGAGGATACCCTGGGTGATGGGGAAGTATTTTTTGAGGCCGCGTACCTGAACGAGAGTTTCCATTTCCATTAGCGCTCCTTCCCTGTAGCAACATCAACCCAACAGGCGACTTTATGGTCAGGTTCAAAGGCCATCAACTGCGGATTCTCTTGCATACAGCGCTCCACTGCGAATTTGCAACGTGGCGCTAACGGGCAGCCAGGCAAAATCGTGATACCATCCGGCGGAAAGCCGGGAATAGTTGCCAGGCGTTCACCGGCCTTGGTGCTGTCGACTCGAGGCAGTGAATTGAGCAAAGACAGAGTGTAGGGGTGCAGTGGATTTTCATACAATTTGAATACATCCGCCTCTTCGACAATATACCCTGCATACATCACAACCATGCGGTCGGCCAGTTCAGCGATTACTCCCAGGTCATGGGTGATCCAGATGACAGCCATGCCCAGTTCGTCTTGTAGGCGTTTGGTGAGGTCCACAATCTGAGCCTGGATGGTAACATCCAAGGCAGTGGTCGGTTCATCCGCAATCAGGATGTCGGGTGTGCATGAGAGAGCCATGGCAATCATTGCCCGTTGACGCATCCCTCCTGAAAATTGATGGGGGTATTCATTGATGCGTTGTCTTGGGTTAGGAATGCCAACTAAATTCAATAATTCGACTGTGCGATTCCTGGCCTGTTCGCGAGAGAAACCGTGGTGGAACATAAGCGCTTCACCGATCTGTTTGCCGATCGTTAATACAGGATTCAATGAAGTCATTGGATCCTGAAAAACCATCCCTATAGCTGCCCCTCGGATGCGTTCCATACTTGATTCATCGAGTTCCAGCAGGTCGTTCCCCATATATATTATTTTGCCTCCAACAATTTTCCCTGGAGGGTCCGGGATTAAACGCATGATCGATAAAACGCTGACGCTCTTCCCACATCCACTTTCGCCTACGATACCAAGTGTCTTTCCAGCCTCGATATCAAAGGAGACCCCATTGACAGCATTCACAACCCCGTCAAGGGTATGAAACCTGACTTTCAGATTTTGTACTTCCAGGATGTTATCCATTGGTCTCTCCTAGCCGGCTTCGACAATGGCATGGGGATCGAGAGCATCACGCAGGCCATCTCCGACAAAGTTAATGGAAAGCACCGTCAGTACAATCAACGAGCCAGGGAATATCCATAACCAGGGAGCTGTTTCGATGTAGTTATACGCTCCTTCAAGCATATTGCCCCAGGTTGCGGTGGGAGGTTGGACACCTAATCCTAAGAAGCTAATGTAAGCTTCAGAGATAATAGCATTTGCAACACCCAAGGTAGCCGAGACCACAACCGGAGCAATGCTGTTCGGTAAGATGTGCTGAAAAATGATCGAAGTATTTGATGTTCCCGTCGTATGAGCGGCCAGCACAAATTCACGCTCCTTGAGCGACAGAAAATTGGCGCGCACGATTCGAGCCAGGTACATCCAACTGGTGATTCCAATGATCACCACAATCACAACAACACTACCACTGAATTCCCGGCCCAGAAGATTTATGTTGGGAACCTTGCCTCCAAAAAATTTGGCCATTACTAGCAGCAAAAACAATTGTGGGATATTGAACATTGCTTCCGTGAAACGCATCAACAGACTGTCAATCCAACCTCCATAGTATCCGGCAATTGCCCCAATTAGGACTCCAACAATTACCTCTACAACTACTGCAGACAGTCCAATAAGGAGAGAAATTTGACCACCATAGATCGTGCGGATCAAAATATCCCGGCCAACCGTATCTGTTCCAAAAGGATGTTCCGCTGTCGGCGCACTTAACCGCAGTTTTGTGTCGGTAAAATTGGCCTCAGCTTCTGTATAGATCAAGGCACCCCCAAAAGAATATAAAATCAAAAGAACCAGAACAATCAATCCCAAAACCGCCATTTTATGACGCACAAAACGCTTACGCATCAACTGGTTGGGGGTAAGAGCTTCAGCTTTGAATTGTTCCTGTAATTTGATGACATCGCTCTCGGTTGTTGCTACCATACAAAGCTCCTTATAATTTGCTTATGGCTCTTTTACGTGTACCGAATCCTTGGGTCCAACCACGCGTAGACAATGTCGGTGAGCAACTGCGAAAAAACCACCGCCACTGAAATCATCATCAAAATCCCCATTACTACCGGCGTATCGGATCGAGACAGATGGTCAATGAACAGGCGTCCCATTCCCGGCCAAGCGAAGATGGTCTCCGTTACAACCGCGCCTCCAAGAAGTAAGGGAATATCTAATCCGATAATTGTGACCAATGGTAGGGCCGCGTTCTTCAGGGCATGACCAGAGATTACAATACGGTTGGGCAAACCCTTCGCCCGGGCTGTGCGGATATAGTCCTCACTGATCACTTCCAACATCTGAGAGCGTACAAAGCGGCTATATCCAGCCGCGGTGATGACTGTCAAACTGAAAATTGGCAGGATCATATGTAAGATAATTTGCCCGGTGGTCTTGCCCACTTTAGGATCGAACATTCCTACTGTAGGCAGATAAGGCAATCCCCAGCGTTTAAAGTTCACCCCGAAAATATACATGGAGAGCAGGGCGATAAAGAAGATTGGCATTGAATAACCGATAAACGATAAACCGGTTATCGTATGATCTATCAGGGAATACTGGCGCAGGGCGGAATAGATACCCACACCCAATGAAATTAGAATAACAATGATTTCTGCAGGAATCATCAAAATTAAAGTGTTTGGCAAGCGTTCCAGGATAATATCCAGGGCGGCTTTTCCGCGGCTGGCCAATGAATTGCCAAAGTCTCCTCGCAGTACACCTTTGCGGATGCCGGGGGTTTCTGGTGTACCGTCACCATTCATGTCGATCAATGCCCAGTCATTGCCTACTAACCAGTATAGATACTGAACATACATGGGTTGATCGAGACCAAGCTGGCGGGAGAGCCGTTCGCGGTCTTCGGGGCGCATCACTCTACGCCCGCCCATGGTGGCCAACGGATCGCCAGTGTTGATCATCAAAATGAATAACATCAGGCTGATGATAAACAGCAGTGGAATTGCCTGTAGGATCCTGCGAATGATATAACGAGTCATAAAACCTCCAAATGGGAGAAGGCCGGGACCCCCTTGGCATCCCGGCCTCAAACCTTTATTGGTTCGATCTTATTCTGAGAAATCCCATTCCATGATATTGTAGAATGGGGTTACACCGGAGATTTTTACGCCTGTCAGGTTCGAGTTGACGATCCACATGTCAGGATCGACATACAAGCCAAACCAATATACATTATCGTGCATGTACTTGGTGATTTCGTGGAAGATTTCCACACGCTTGGCGGGATCAGTCTCCACAATTTGGGCCTGGAAGAGGGCATCCAGATCCTCATCACAGCCATAATAATTGTATCCAAATGGATTTTCTTCGGTTGCGAGCTGCGAACACAGCCAGTAATCGGTGTCCGGATCGGGGAAGTAGGTGCTGTCGGACCATTCCATAACGTCGTTTTCACCAATTGCTGGCGGGGCACCGTCACCGAAGCCACCGAAGAAGATATCGGCATCATAACTCTGGATGTCCAGATCGATACCGATTTCGCGTAATTGCTGCTGGGCTACGGCCTGAATGTCCTGGCGGATTTCCCGGATGGTTGTGCCATGAACCAAGACCAGAGGATTACCTTCCAGGTCCTCGCGGATGCCATCTCCGTCACTATCGACGTAACCAGCGTTTTCCAGCATGGCCGCCGCTTCCTCAGGGTTATATTCCCAAGGAACGATATCCGGGGAGACGTAAGTGGGCAGGGCGTCCCACAAAGTGTTAGCTGGTTCGGATAAACCGAGTAACAAGTCATCGACGATAGCCTGGCGGTCAATGGCCATGGCGATTGCCTGACGAACCACTACATCCTTAACAGCCGGAGCGGCCATATCGCGCAGGTTAAAGAACCAACCTTCGGAATAGCCGCCGTTGACCGAATACACTGTCAAGCCGGCATCTCGAAGTGCAGGGATATCGGAGAGGGGTGGGAAGGTGCCCAAATCGGCGTCACCGGCGGTAAGGGCAGCAGTCTGGGCGGCGTCATCCGGCACGAACTGTAGGAAGACCTCGTCGAGATTGGCGGTTCCTTTCCAGTAGTTTTCGTTCTTAACGAAGCGCATGAAGCTGCCCGATTCCCATTCACCAAGCACATAGGGGCCACAACCTACTGTGGGGGCCAGATTCCACTCTGCTTCCATGATTGATCCATCAGAATCGAAGGCAGGTTGCAAAATGTGAGCCGGCAGAATACCATGCCAGAAGTTCGCTTCCCAAGCTGCAAAAGGCTCTGAAAAATTCATCACTACCGTTTGCGGATCGGGCGCATCTACAGATGTCAGGGCATCGTAGGGATATTGCGAATTGACTGCATTTGCATCTGCCATGGCCATATCGTAGGTGAATTTAAAATCAGCCGAAGTAAGGGGCGTTCCATCCGACCAAACGATATTATCCCGAAGATTCAGGGTAATGGTCAGCCCATCATCGGAGATGCCACCATTCTCCAGGCTGGGCATTTCAGAGACCAAATGAGGGTAGGGTGTATTGGTGTCATCATACTCCCAGGCCCAGCACAGGTACAGCTGCTGCAGGATAGCGGAGAACCACATGTCGGTATAGAAGGGGTTGAGGGAGTCGGGTTCCTGAGTCCAGGCAAAGGTGACCACCTTTGGTTCCATCGCCTCCGCTGGTTCTTCAGCAGCAGGCTCTTCAGGAGCGGCTTCCGCCGGTGCGGCTGGTTCTTCAGGCGCTGCCGGTTCTTCGGCAGCTTGCCCGCCACCACACGCCGATAGGATCAGCGCAATAGTGACCAGCAAGAACATAAGGGTGTTTCTCGTTTTCATTTCTTCCTCCTTGAAGAAATTTTTAGGATTGGGCAAATCGATTGCCCTGCGAAAAACAAAAATGCACCAGCGGCGTAAAAGAACCGTGGTGCAAAATCACACTGCCTGTGTCGAGATGGATCTGCGAAGAGCATCGTAAATCGGTTTTCCAAGGTCACTCCAAGGTGAAATTATTGTACATCCTTTTTTGATTAAGGGAAAGCCACCAAGGAACTATATTTTTACGAATTACTCAGATATACTTGTAAAAAATTTCAAATATTGCAAGGATTTGTGCCATGGAGGCTAAAATCGATATTTCAGAAAAATATGAACGCCAGGGTTTGCCTTCGGTGTCACGACCGGATATCAAGCCTCCGCAGGGATGGAATCTCTCCCTGATTTCCTCTCTCGAACGGATACGCAGTCACCGACTTTCACCAGATGGCAAAACGATTGCCTTTATCAAGGATTCCGAATCGCTCTCGGACGTTTACCTGATTCCGTCTAACGGAGGCTGGCCCAGACGCATCAGCACAAACCGCAACCTGGTTGCCTACTGGGACGATGAGATTCCGCAGTGGTCGCCCGACTCTAAATGGATTGCCTTCTGTATCGATGGACATGTCCACCTGGTTTCATCAAATGGAGGACTCCCCAAGAAGATTACCGATTTCGCAGAAGGCGCTTTTGCCCCCAAGTGGATGCCCGACTCGAATCACCTGATCGTGGGTGTGACCCGTCACGAAGCCGACCAACTGGTCTTAACTGATCGGGATGGGAGTTGGCCGCGTGCCCTGACCGATTCTTCCGATGGCGATCACTGGGACCCGCAGCCTTCGCCCGATGGAAAGTCTGTGGCATTCCTGTACCGCCCATTCGATGATCTCAACCGTCTCGATATTTGCCTGATCGACCTGGAAAGCGGAGGAATCCGCAAGCTGTACGGCAAACCAAAGGTCCGCACGCATAGCCCTCGCTGGTCACCGGACGGAAAATGGATCGCCTTCATCTGCCAGGAAAACGGTCACGATGATTTGTGGATAGTAAAACCTGCTGGAGAAGGACTGCATCAGGTCACAAAGCTGGGCTATGACATCGCCCAATATGCCTTCTCGCCTGATAGCAGGCGCATCGCATTAGAGGTCATCCGTCAGGGCTCGTTTGATTTGTTTTTGTGGGAGCAGGCAGGAGGGAATCTGACCGTGTTGCGTACAGGGATGGGTGTCCACTCCAATCCCAATTGGACGCCAGATGGCAAAACCATCACATTCGAATATGAAAGTCCCATCCTGCCGCCTGACATTTACAGGATCGATGTGGAGAGCAAAGAGGTCACGCAGTTGACGTTCTCACAATCTCCCGCTCTGGCGAAAAACAAACTGGTCATACCAGAAATCGTCTCTTACAAAAGTTATGACGGGCTGGAAATACCGGCTTTCCTGTTCAAGCCTGAAAATTCTAACGGCGCTGCTGTGCTGTACCCACACGGGGGACCCTCCTCGCTTTACCCTGCAGAATGGGATATTCTGGCGCAATATTTGCTTGCAAAAGGCTATACATACCTGGCGCCAAATTATCGTGGCAGCACGGGCTACGGCGTAGAGTTCGAACATGCCAACTACAACGACTGGGGTGTGGGAGATACGCAGGATTGTCTGTATGGGGCGAAATATTTACGTTCCTTGACAGGCATAGATCCGGCACGCATCGCCATCATGGGCGGAAGCTATGGCGGTTATATGACCATCTGTTCGCTCTCGCGCGACCCGGAATATCTCTTTGCTTGCGGAATCACCAAATACGGCGATTCCAACCTGTATTCATCCTGGGCGCAGTGCAAACGCGAGCTGCGTCTCTACACGGAAATTTTTCTGGGGCATCCGGCGAAGAACCGCGCAGCTTACGAAAAGGGCTCTCCCATCAACGATATCAAGAATGTCAAAAAACCGGTACTGATCTTGCACGGCCTGCTGGATGATGTGGTTCCCCCGGCAGCCTCCGAAGAGTGGGTGGAGGCGCTCAAGGCGTATGGCAAAACATTCGAGTATAAAACCTACCCTGATGAGCCGCATGGCTTTCTGCGCCGTAAAAACCAATTGGATGTGTACGCGCGCATCGAACGGTTCCTGGACTGGTATTTGATGGTGTAACATGACCGATTATTTTCAATATAGCGAATTGACCTGGCCAGAAGTGGCCGACTTACCCCGTAATACTCCGCTCGTGCTCCCGCTCGGTTTAGACTATGATTTAGGCTTGCTCAACGCCCAATTAGAGAATCCACCCCGCATCGGACTCCTGCCACCCATCCCATTCGGCTGGCGCGGCAGCGGCCTGGCTGTCCCTGAACCGGTATTCTTTCAACTTGTCGACAATTTATTGAACAGCTTACGCGACGATGGATTCTCGCGCGTATACTGCCTGACTCCGCTGGGATTGGATCCACAATTCTTTGTACGATTGAATCCGGCCAGCGCGTACTTGTCCCTTCCGCAATCATCCCAAAAACAAAATATCCCCATACTGCCTCCGGATTCCGAACGAAGCAAGGTGGTTTTGATTCCCATAGGACACACTGAACAACACGCTTATCACTTACCCCTGTCTGTAGATACGATCATCATCGAGGCCATCGCAAAAGGAACGGTAGATCGGGTGCCAGAACAGGCATATACATTGCCGGTCATGCCATATGGCGTCAGTACCCACCGGCAGGCCTTTGCCGCCACCCTCAACGCAGGCGGGCGTGCTTTCGAGAACTTCTGGCTGGCTGTCATTGATGTGCTGGTTGCGCGTGGGTTCGACCGCTTCTACTTTATCAGCGGGCATGGGGGCAATGTCTCGTTCCTGGTTACTGTGGTCAAATATGCCGGAGAGCGTCATCGCCGTATCTTCTGCGCGACGACCTGGTTGCACACCTCCGGGTCGATCGGTGCAGCGGCCATAGAGAAATACCGCGAGTCGAAAATCGGCGGGATGGGACATGCTGGAGAGCTGGAAACTTCCTTTATGTTGCATCTGCGGCCTGATCTGTGTCACATGAAGCGTGTGGTGGACGAAACCGATTTCATCACCACCCCATCGTATTACATGGATTGGATAGAAGGAGGCTCGCTGATCGCCAACCCGCCCTGGGACGACGATTCAAAAACCGGTGCATATGGTGCAGGCAGTTTGGGAAGCGCTGAAAAAGGCCGTTTGTGGCTTGAGGCCGCCATCAAGGAAAAAGTGTCACATGTGGGGGAAATCCACGAACAACACCTGCGCCGCGAAGAACGCCGTAAAGCCGGATTTGGGTTGTGGGGCAGCTAAGGAGTAAACGTCCGGCTGTAACCCCCAGAGAAATAGGCCTGCAGGGCTTTGCCAGCGGCAACTACGTCCAAACGTAAACGTTTTTTACCAGTCCAAAAACTGTATATCAACCACCTGAATATATATACAAATCATTGTGTACTTTCCCCCGGCGAGAACATCTTTCAGGTAATGGGCATTCTAAAGAAGTTGGAAAAGATCTTATACTCATATCTGGATATGTAGGCAAGCGGCTTTGTGGTTTGTAGAAATCTCCACATACGCCGGATCTGTCTGCTTGCACTCCTCAGTCGCAATCGGACAGCGTGGATGAAAGCGACAACCGCTGGGCACATCTATAGGGTTGGGCACTTCACCCTGCAGGATCATGCGTTTGCGGCGTTTGCGAGGGTTAGGCACTGGCGCTACTGAAACCAGCGCCTGCGTATACGGGTGGCGCGGCTCCTTGAGCACCTCCACCGTTGAGCCGAGTTCCACCACACGCCCCAGATACATGACCGCCATACGGTCGGTGAAATACCCGGCAGTTGCCAGGTCGTGCGTGGTGTAGAGAATGGTGATATCCCGCGATTTACGTAACGAACCCAGCAAGGTCAGGATGTCGGCGCGGATAGAGACGTCCAGCATGGAAACGGGCTCATCGGCTACCAGCAGTTCCGGTTCGAGCACGAGCGCTCCCGCCACAACCACACGCTGACGCTGCCCGCCGGAGAGTTCGTCCGGGTAACGGTTCCAGAAATGCTCTGCCGGGGCCAGTCCGCAGTCCTCGAGCGCGGCGCGCACGCGGGATTCTTTTTCGTCCGCGCTAAGTCCCAGGTTGTGGATCTCCAACGGTTCAACCACGATTTCCCAGATAGTCTGACGCGGATTGAGGGATTCATATGGATCCTGAAAGACCATCTGCGCGCGACGTCTCAGCGCCAGGATCTGCTTGCGGCGGCTGAGATGGCCAAGCCCATCGCGCTTCTCCCCAGACTTCAACCTGCCTGCCGCCCAATCGGCCACATCATAGCCATCGAAGATGATCCTGCCATGCGTGGGCACCTGCAAGCCGAGCACATTCATGCCGACGGTAGTCTTTCCCGAACCCGATTCACCCACCAACGCCAGAATTTCACCCTGGTCCACCGTAAAGCTAACACCATCTATTGCATGCACAACCTGTTTTGGTGCACGCTTGAATCTGTCCGTCAGTGTACGGGTGACCGGGAATTGCTTGTAAAGACCGTCGATTTGAAGGATGGGGTCCTTGTCCATGATAGCTACTTCCCTTCCGCGAAGTGGCAGGCGGCTAGATGTCCTGGCTCGATACTGACCAATGGTGGTAATTTTTGCATACAGATTGGCTCACTGTTCCCAATATGACAGCGCGGCTCGAAGCGGCAGCCGGGAGGTAGACTATCCAGGCGCGGTGGGTTGCCGGGGATGGATGCCAATTCCGAGCCGGGTTCTGCAATGTCGGGAAAAGCCTTGAGCAGACGCTGCGTGTATGGGTGTTTGGGATTGTTGAAGATCGTGTCGCTGCTGGCGTATTCGGCTACCGTGCCGCCGTACATGACCAATACATCATCACACATCTCGGCCACCACGCCCAGGTCGTGCGTGACCAGCACCAGCGACAGGCCAAGCAGACTCTGCATCTTTTCCAACAGTTCAATGATCTGAGCCTGGATCATCACGTCCAGCGCGGTAGTAGGTTCGTCGGCGATCAGCACCTGCGGGTTGCAGGCCAAAGCCATGGCGATCATCGCCCGCTGTTTCATGCCGCCGCTGAACTGGTGCGGATACTGACGTCCACGCTTGGCCGGGATGCCAACCAGTTCGAGCAGTTCCCCAGCGCGATTGCGTGCCTGGCGGGCTGTATAGTCCATTCCGGGATGCTGGATGGCTTCGATGATCTGGTTCTCGACAGTGCGCACCGGGTTGAGGGCGTTCATTGCGCCCTGAAAAACCATCGAGATATCCTTCCAGCGCACAGATTGCATTTCACGTTCGCTAATCCCCAGCAGGTCGCGTCCGCCGAACAGAATCTGTCCGTCCACGATACGCCCGGCTTCAGGCAGCAGGCGCATCAGGCTCAGCATGACCGTGGTCTTACCGCAGCCGCTCTCGCCGACCAGGCCTAACGAACTGCCTTGTTCGAGTGAAAATGTCAGCCCTTCAACAGCGTTCAAGGCCACGCTGTCGTCAGTCATGTAATTGATCGAAAGATTGCGTACTTCCAGAGTGCTCATGCGGCTACCTCCGGCGGTGCTTCGGGTTCCACCAAAGGCGGCTTGGCCAGGGCAAGCGAGATCATATTACGGGGATTGAACAGGTGATGGGTCTTCAAGCGCGGATTGACAATCTCCTCGAGCGCACTGCCGATCAAGATGATTGCCAGGCTGACCCATACAATCATGAACCCTGGGGGGAGCAGGAACCACCAGGCCATCCGGCTGATGGCGCGCTCGAAGGCGAAATTGAGCATCATACCCCAACTAATAAGTGTTGGGTCGCCCAGGCCCAGAAAGCTCAGGGTAGATTCGGCAATAATGGAAGAAGAAATATCCAATACCGCCTGCGCGATGATGAGCGGCATAACCTGCGGCAGGATGTGGCGGATGATGATGCGAAAGTCGCTGGCACCCAACGCGCGGGCACGCAGTACGAATTGCCGTTCTTTGATCGAGAGAACCTGGGAACGTACCAGCCGTGCAGTATACGTCCAGTAGAGAATACTGATGACCAGGATGATCTTCCACAGCCCCCTTCCCCAAACGGAAATAATGACCAGCATGAGCGGCAGGTCCGGGATGACCATCAGGAAATCGGTGAAGCGCATCAGCACATTACTGACCCTTCCACCGAAGTATCCGGCTGCCAGGCCTACGGTCGTGCCGATGAACATAGAAAAGAAAGAGGATACAAAACCCACTATCAACGAGACGCGCGCGCCATAGATCAGCAGGCTGAGCACATCCTTACCAGCATCATCGCGACCCAGCCAATGTTGAGCATCTGGCGGGGCGAGGATGTCTGAGGGGGTAGCATCGACGCGTTCATTGGGATTGTAAGGCGCGAGCAGGGGTGCAAAGAAAGCCATGACGAGCACGATAGCCAACATGACCATGCCAATGATTGCCATCGGTTTTTTACGGAAAGTGGACCAGATTCGGTTCTGTGCTTCCATGAGTTTAATCTCCTAATCTGGTTTGACGCGCGGATCGAGCGCCGCGTACAGCAGGTCGGCGATCAAGTTAGCAACGATCACGCTGACGGCTAAAAGCAGAAACGTACCTTGCAGAATGGGATAGTCGCGTTTTTGGACAGCATCAAACATCAGGCGTCCGATGCCTGGCCAGGAGAAGACCGTCTCTACCTGGATGGCGCCGCCGACGGTATAACCGAGCGTCAGCGCGATGATCGTGACCATCGGCAGCATGGCGTTCTTCAGCGCGTGGTCACGGAAGATCTGAAAGGCGTTCAAGCCTTTGGCCTTGGCGGTCAGGATGAAATCTTCACTGAGAACCTCGACCACGCTGCTGCGCATGATGAGCATGTACTCGCTCATGTAGAGGATCGTCAAAGTGACGGTGGGAAGCACCAGATGGCGACCGACATCCTGCCAGTAAACAAGCCCATCTTCCGGTTTGAGTCCGGGGGAAACCATCCCGCCGATGGGGAAGCGTCCCCCAGATAACATCAACAAGATGATCCCGAAGAAAAAGGTTGGCATGGCCCAGGTAAATAAGCCATAGAGCAAAATCCCGGTATCGAGATTGGACCCACGTCTCCAGGCAGCGATCATTCCCAGTGTGATGCCCAGGAAGATGGCCAGGAACTCTCCCAGAACCACCAATACGACCGTTCGCCAGACGCGCTCTCTGAGCAGTTCGGTGACATCCCTGCGCGTGGAAAATGAAACACCCAGATCGCCTTTAAACAGGTTGCGGACATAGGCCGTGAACTGTGTGTCAAAAGCGCCCTTGAGACCCTCTTCTTTCAAACCCTCCTGGTTGAACCAGACCGGCTTATCCAGCCCGAAGTTTATACGAATGCGTTCCTGGGCTTCCGCTGTCATGCGCGGACTGTGGACGATCAGCTTGATTGGGTCACCAGGGAGGACGCGGAACAGAAAAAAATTGAAAATAATCACCACGATCAAAGTGATAATTGCAAAGGTTATTTTTCGGATCAGATAATCACTGCGCTGCATGGTCACATCTCTTTCGGGGCGACCAAATGGTCGCCCCGATAACGGTTTGAAAACTTATTGAACCGGTTTGGCTTTAAGCAAAGCAGCCTTCCAGAGAATATCACCGGTATCCTCACCGAAACCGGTGAAGCGGTCGCTGCGAAAAGCCTGGATGTTCTTGGCGTAGGTCAGCACGATATAGGGCCGTTCGTTGAAGAGCTTCTCCTGCATTTTCCAGATTATCTCTCGGCGAGTTTCGCGGTCGAACGCAACGCCCTGGTCGAGATACATTTGCTCGAAGTCTTCATCGCAATAACCGCTGTCGCTCCAGCCGCCTTCTTCGCGCTGGTCGCAGGTGAAGATCAGCATGGCGAAATCGGGGTCGGGATCGAGGCCCCAGCCCCAGTAGACCAGGTCGAAGTCGAAGGCGGGATAGAGTGCGATCAGGCTGTCTTCGTCCATCAGCGTCGGCGGCGCTGAGATGCCGATCTGTGAAAATCCATCAGAGATGATCTCCAGGATACGGGCATTGCTGGCATCGTCGGTAGCGTACAGGCGATATTCCAGCGGCGTGCCGTCGGAGTATTCGCGCACCCCGTCGCCATCACTGTCTGTATATCCGGCATCATCCAGGATGCGGTTTCCTTCAGCAATGTCGAACGGGATTGCTTGCACCTCGCTGTTGTGCCAGTCACCCAGCGCCGTGGGAACAATGGTGGTGGCGGCTTCTGCATAGCCGAGATAAGCCACGTTGATGATCTGCTGCCGGTCGATGGCATATTCCATTGCCAGGCGAATGTCCTGGTCCCACAGGCTGGCAGGCTGCGAGCCGTCCTCATGCGAGTTGATGATCAGTTCATCAATCGTGGTAGATTCCATGATGGGCACTTCCACATTCTCGGCATCCTGCAAAGTCTGGATGGCTGTCGCTGGGATAACATCCGCGTCGATCACATCGATCTCGCCGGCCAGCAGGGCCTGGACCACAGCGTCTTCGGTAGCGTACTCGTGGTAGATGATCCGGTCGATGACCGGCGTAGTGCGCCAGTAATCCTTATTGGCTTCCAGGATCATGTACTCGCCCTCAGACCATTCCTTCAGAATGTAAGGTCCGGTACCCGTGGCAGCCGAAATATCTTCGAACTCCATGACCTCATCATAGGTCATCGAACCCCACACACTCTCCGGCAGGATCCAGACGTACATGAGCAGGTATTCCATATTGCCGACCGGATCGGTTAGAGTTACCTGCAAGGTAGTGTCATCCAAGGCTACGATCTCTTCGAAGTTATAGAGATAAAAAGCGAAGGTTTCGACATCGTTTTCGAGCGTCCAGTTCAGGCTCCAGGCCACGGCGTTAGCATCGCATAACGTGCCATCGTGAAATTTGATCCCTTCGCGGATTTTGAACGTCCACACCAGGCCATCGTCCGAAACCTCCCAGCTTTCGGCCAGACCGGGCTTGAAGTTGCTGATGCCTTGCTCCTCGACCAGCGTGTCGTAGATCATGTAACGGATGGTGTAGCCGTACCAACCGAAGGTCGGGTTGGCTGTGTCCCAGATGTATGTGGTGCCCACATCCAGGGTGACGGGCTCATCAGTCGCGAGATCTTCGACAGGGGCCGCCGGTTCCGCTACGCCAGGTTCTTCCGGCGCAGGAGCTTCAGTTGCTGCTCCACCGCCGCCACACGCCGATAGGATCAGAGCCGTTGCTATCAGCAAGCTCAGCAAAAAAACAGGTTTGATTTTCATCGTTCTTCCTCCAAGAATGTCGGATTGGGCGTAGAAGCCCGAGATTTGGTCGCGCATTTTGCGCACTTTCGAACGGTTCGTCACGGCGTAAACGTCCGACTATAGGCACCTCCTGAAAGAATTGCCTGCATGGCTTTACCATTCACAACCACATCAAAGCGGATAAACTCCGGCGAACGCGGGTCATCGCCGATGCGGAAAAGGCCGGGTTCGAGTTGGTGAAGCGTTTCTTCTTCCCCTGATGGTTCGATGAAAACCAGCAATCCTGCACGCGATACGACTCTAAAATTGGTCAACCAGGGATTGTGGGAACGATAATGCCCAGGATAGGCATCCCATTCAGCGGGATATTCATGGACGGTTTGCTCTCCAAACCCATCACGCGCGAATCTTTCCGCGCCCCAACCTGCTCCCGTTATTTGCTCATTTTCGCGTTCCATGCGTAATGCAAACATCTCGAAAGCGGGATGCGGAACGATGAAATAGTCAGGGGCAGACGGAGTCAGGGGAACAGTAGCAGCTTCATAGTCCAGGTAGGGACGCTGGTTGTATACTGTCAACTGGAAGGATTTTTCTTCACAGCGATATGTGCCAACATAATCATCTGCGTTATCCAGCCCATCTTCTGAATAATCTGGCAGTTCTTCCCCTTTTTGTGCAGCGTTGAAAAGACCCAGGACATAGCGCGAGAGTTTCGATGGCTCGGCCGGGCCGTTGGTGAGCACAACCACGCCCAGCCCGGAATCAAGATCGGCCAGCATATCGGCTGTGAATCCGACCATGCCGCCGCTGTGCCCGATGACGTGATGCCCGTCGAGCTGCATGGTGAACATGCCCAGACCGTAGTGCTCACCGTGGGTGCCGTCATCTGTTGCGATCACGGGCTCGATAAATAGCTCGAGGCTCTCCCGCGTAAGCAGACCCTGACCACACTGTAAAATCATGCGTAGATAGCGGCACATATTTTCTGCGTTGGAGCAGATGGCGCCGTCGGCGGTGTTGGATTCGAACCAGGTAGCGGGAGCAAGCTGACCGCCAGGCGGAAGCGGACGGTCATCAAAATAGGGGGAGTGGCCCGTTGCCAGAAGATGCCGGTTCCGGTTGCGGAAATCCGGCAACGAAGCGGACATCCCCAAGGGTTCGAAAATCCGCTCGCGCAGGATGGTGGAAATGTCCTGACCCAGCAGGGTTTCGAGCACCAGGCCGAGCGTTTTGTAGCCGGAATTGGAATAATTGAACATTTCGCCCGGCAAAGCAGTCGCTTTCGTATGACGCAGGTTCCAGGCTTCGGTGAAAGCCACCGGCGTATCGTCGCTGCCACAGATGATGCCAGCCGTGTGACTCATCAGATGCCGCAGGGTCATGGGTGCGTATTCAGATTGAACTTCGAACCAGGGTAGGTGTTTGGTAACAGGGTCGTTAATATCTAGCAGCCCCTGCTCCTGAAGTTGCAGCAGGAGGATGCTGGTGAAGGATTTGCTGATCGAACCGATCTGGAAAAGAGTATCGAGCGTTACCGGTTTCCCCGCTTCCTGGTCCGCCAGCCCGAAAACATCCGCGTGAAGAGTACGTTCGCGCTGGGTGATCCCGATGGCGACGCCTGGAGCATTGAACGTGGGCAAAAGGCGTTCAACTGCTTCACTTAAGCGCTGGATGGCATTTGTTGTCGAGACCAACAATATGACCTCTAGGCCTCCACCACAACTTCAGGGCGGTTTCAGCCGTGGTTTGTCATGCTAAAAAGCATGCATTGCCAGAATAATTATTCTTCTGCAACACCTTCAGGAATGCGCCACTGATAAACATCCTTTAACACAATCGGTACTATGGATGTAATGGTTTTCCTGACACCGGGCACTTTTCTTACCACTTCGGTCACAAACTGATAAATTTCGGCAGTATCTTTTGATACAACCTGAATACTGACATCTGTTTCACCTATCGAACAGGCGACATAGGTTACATTTTCGTATTCAGCCAACTTGTTGGCAACTTCAAGGATTTTGTCCGATTCAACTTCCATCCAGACATCGGCATAAGTTTCCAAACCAAAGGCTTGTGGTTTTACGATAGCGCTAATGTTGATGATGCCTTCATCGATCATTCGGTCGATACGATAGCGAACAACGCGCTCGGAGATCCCTTCAATTTGACGGGCAATCTCAGAAGCCGACATGCGCCCGTCTTCCATGAGCAAATTAACGATTTTCACATCATTTATGTCGATTTTATACATAAAAATATTTTTATTTTTCCGAATTCGACAAAATATAGTAAAACTATACCCAAATTAAACAAAAGAGTCAAGTAAAATCAAGAATATTTTCATTGATGAATGTCAGTGCATACAAAATCTTGTTATCGCTTGAGCAGAAAGTAAACCCATATTAGGGATGTTGCGAGGTTGTGCTGCATCCTGCTCGCACAGCGTCCCCCTTGGGGAGTGCAACTGCCCGCAAACATTATGAACCGTACAAAGGAAAACCATGAGTGATATTCTCGCCCTCTTCCCTGAAACCTACGAAGTCTCCCGTGCACGCTTTCGTGAAAACCTGGCTGTCATCCAAAAATACTGGCCAAAAGCAAAGCTGTCTCATCACCGCATCGCAGGCGACGAAGATTTGACCATTGACTGGATGCAATCGGATGCGTTGAATAAAAACGAAAAAGTGCTGATATTTACGACAGCAGAGCACGGCATCGAGGGCTATGTGGGCTCGGCCATGCAGCAGCGCTTCATCGACAAGTTCATCCCCCGCCTTGATCCCCGGACGACCGGCCTGCTACTGGTGCATGCCATCAACCCCTGGGGAATGAAACACCACCGCCGCGTCAACCCTCTCAACGTCGACCTGAACCGCACCTTCATCTACGACAATTCCTTTGACAAATCCACCAATCCCGACTACGACCT
>JASFRG010000063.1:0-24670 GCA_050115035.1 Anaerolineales bacterium
ATTACAACCGTACTATGGCCAAGCCTTTCAAATGGACCTATCAGGGCAGAGCGCTTTCTGCATAGTTATTTATGCCCAGGTGTACTAGAATGAAACAGGTGGGGCGTCCACTCCGCTTTGCTTCGGGATGGTATGGCGGGTGGTATCCTATGAAGCAGTATGACGCAACACCGGGGAAGCCATCCGGGCCAGGAGCATCTGGGTAGGCCGACGCCGCCCATGAGAGAGAAGTGAGGTTCTCCGCTCGTGTTGTTACTTGGTCGCCTGGTGGATTCTCGTCTGGGATAGCAAAAAAAACGCTAAAGCCCGAATCGGTGTGTATCACTCCAACCCAAAAATCCACGCCCCACCATCTCACCCCGCAAGTTTTGCGGGGGACAACCTAAGGAGAGTGTAGCATGAACGAAGAGTTGATTGCAAGACTTTCGCGGCGCTACCTGGCACTGGATATCCACAAGCACTACAGCGTGGTGGCGGGGGTGAATTTTGAAGGCGAAGTCGTTGTGGAACTAGTCCGCATCGAGCATGCGGACCTGGAAGGCTGGCTGGCAAAGAACATCCAGCCCACAGATTTCGTGGTGATCGAATCGACCACCAACGCCTGGCACTTCTATGACCTGCTCGAGCCATTGGCAGAGAAAGTGTTGGTAGCCAACCCCATCAAAGTCAAGCAGATCGCGCAGGCGCGGGTGAAGACCGACATTCGCGACACCCTGATCCTGGCACGGCTGCTGGCCGCCAATATGGTGCCGGACATCTGGGTACCACCGGCGCACGTACAGGAGTTGCGCTATCTGTTGTCGCAAAGACGCCGACTGGTGGGGATGCACACCCAAACTGTGAACCGCATGCACAGTGTGGCGCACCGCCATCACTTGAACCATCCCAGGGGCAAACGCTTCAACGAAGAAAACACAAAATGGCAGCGGGATAATGCATTATCCGATGCGGAGAAATTCCAGCTTGAGTTAGACTTGAGCACGAAAGAACACCTGGCCAAGCAGGCAGAGAAGATCACTGAAAAGCTGAGGCGTATGAGCCACCAGAAACCCTGGGCAGAGAGCATGATGTATCTGATGCAGCTGCCGGGGTTCGGGGTGATCACAGGTATGACGGTGCTGGCAGCAATCGGAGAGATCACACGTTTTGAAAGTCCCAAACATCTGGCGAGTTACTCTGGATTGGTCCCTGGCCTGGATCAAAGCGGGGTGAAGCTGCGGGGAAAAAAGATCACCAAGGAAGGACGCAAGGACCTGCGCTGGGCCATGGTAGAAGTCGCGCAAAAATACCATAACCTGCCCTCCAAAAAAACTCACAAAGCGCGCGACTGCTCACCCGCCACCCGGACACTCCAACACCATTATAGAATCGGACCCCCTGAAATACAATAGCCAATTATCACCATTCCCCAATTACCAATCACCAATTCTCCATTCCTCCAATCACCGTTTATTCCCCATATTTTACAAAACCGAAAGGTACCCACAAATACGCCAGATTTATAATAAAAATCCCATTCACTCACGGACCATGTCTTCATACACAATTATGCAGTCAGGTACACATCACAAAGGACATCCAAGAATGCAAACTTACAACCAAACTCCCAACCCACTGTATATCTGTGAACAAAGCCAGGGCACATCGTCTACGAAGGGCAAAAGACTGCTCGACCTCTACCGTGAAGCCCTGCGCGTGCGCCACTACTCCTATCGCACCGAAGTCACCTACCTCTCCTGGGTGCGTCAGTACATCCTCTTCCACAACAAACGCCATCCCCGTGACATGGGTACCGCTGAAATTAACGCCTTCATCACCCATCTTGCCACCCAAAAGGACGTTGCCGCCTCTACTCAAAATCAAGCCATCAGCGCCATCCTCTTCCTCTACCGTTACGTGCTCGAACTCGAACTCGACGAGAAAGCCCTCATCCCCATTCGCCCCACCAAACCCAAACGCCTCCCCACCGTCTTATCCAAAAGCGAGGCTCAGCGCACCATTGCAAAAATGGACGGCGTCTATCGCCTCATGGCTCAACTGAAGTACGGGGGCGGCCTCCGTCTCATGGAAGTCTTGCGTCTGCGCATCAAGGACCTCGATTTCGATAACCGGCAGATCATCGTCCGCGACGGCAAAGGCGAGAATGATCGCCTCACCGTCTTCCCCGACCTCCTGCGCGAACCGCTTCGCATCCAACTTCAAACTGTCAAAGCCCAACACGATCAGGACCTGCTCGACGGTAATGGGACAGTCCACCTCCCCTACGCCCTCGAACGCAAATACCCCTCCGCCCTCAAAGAGTTTGCCTGGCAATACGTCTTTCCCGCTTCGGACCTCTCCACCGATCCTGTTTCCGGCATCCAGCAGCGCCATCACCTCCACGAATCCGGATTGCAGAAAGCCGTCAAAAAAGCCGCCCGTCTCGCCCGCGTGCACAAACACGTCACCCCGCACACCTTCCGCCACTCCTTCGCCACCCACCTGCTCCAAAATGGCTACGACATCCGCACCGTCCAGGAACTGCTCGGCCACAAAGACGTCAAGACCACCATGATCTACACCCACGTCCTCAACAAAGGTGGGCTGGCGGTCAAATCTCCCCTGGATAATTGAATGTCCAGCCGGTCCTGAGCGGAGCCACCAATTTTTGGGGCGTAGTCGCAGGAGCCTGGCGCTCAAAAGCCACTTGACCTCTGACCCTCACTCCTCACCTATCACTCCTCACTTACCATTTACCACTTACCACTTTTTACTTCTCACTCACCCCCCAAAAACAAAAACCCGGCTGAGACCAAAAGTCCCAACCGGGCCAATATCGGAAAAACAGAGCCTAGAACAGACCGATCACCTGTCCGGTTTCGAGGTCCACGTCGACGTCGTAATACACCGGGCGGGTCGGTAGTCCGGGCATAGTGCTCATCTCACCCAGCAGCGGATAGATGAAGCCCGCACCGACGGATGCGCGGATGTCGCGGATCGGAACGGTGAAGCCCTTCGGGCGGCCCTTGAGCGTCGCGTCATGGCTCAGGCTCAGGTGCGTCTTGGCCATGCACATCGGCAGTTCATCGAAACCCAGCTTGGTGTAAAGTTCCACCTTCTTCTCGGCCAGCGGTTCGTAGGTCACACCGTCTGCGCCGTAGATTTCTTTGCAGATGGTTTCGATCTTCTCTTTGATGCTGGTGCCCTCCAGCGGATACAGGAATTTGAAGTCGCTGGGTTTTTCACAGGCATCCACCACGGCCTTTGCCAGATCGACCGAGCCGGCGCCGCCTTCCATCCAGTGGCGGGAGACGACTGCGTCTTCCGCGCCTGCGTCGATAGCAGCCTTGCGGACTAACTCAACTTCAGCCTGCGTATCGTCCTTGAAGCTGTTGACGGCCACCACCACCGGAATGCCGTATTTCTTGGCGTTCTCGATGTGTGCCCGCAGGTTGGGCAGACCGGCTTCCAGCAGTTCCAGGTTCTCTTCGGTGTACTCGGGGGCCAGCGGTGCGCCAGCGGTCACCTTCGGGCCGCCGCCGTGCATCTTGAGCGCGCGCACGGTTGCAACCAGCACCACACAGTTGGGGATCAGGCCGGAGTAGCGGCACTTGATGTCGAAGAACTTCTCCATACCGATGTCGGCGCCGAAGCCCGATTCGGTCAGGATGTAGTCGCCCAGCTTGAGCGCGATCTTGTCTGCGATGATCGAGCTGTTGCCGTGCGCGATGTTCGCAAACGGACCCGCATGGATGAAGGCCGGGGTGCCTTCCAGGGTCTGCATCAGGGTTGGCTTGATCGCGTCTTTCATCAGCACGGTCAGCGCACCGGCCACACCCAGGTCTTCGGCTGTCAGGGCTTCGCCCTTTTTGTTGGTGGCGAAGACCATGCGTCCAAAGCGTTCGCGCATGTCGGCCAGGTCGGTTGTCAATGCCAGGATGGCCATGATCTCGCTGGCCACGGTGATGTCGAAACCGGTTTCGCGTGTGCGACCTTTTTCCTTGGGGCCTTCACCGATGGTGATCTGGCGCAGCATGCGGTCGTTGGTGTCGACCACGCGGTTCCAGGTGATGGTCTCAGGATCTATGTCCAGGCGCGCGAAGCGGCTGCGTTCTTCCTCGGTCAGGTCGTTGGGGTCGGTCTTGTCGATGCCCAGTTTCTTTAAGCGCTTGAGCATGGACGGCGCGAATGTGCGGCTGCCGTCTTTCGCGGGCGGGCATAGGCGGTTGAACAGCGCTTCGTCGCTCTGTCCCATCTCGTGGAACATGCGCGTATCGATCGCAGCGGCCATCAGGTTGTTGGCTGCCGTGATGGCGTGGATATCGCCGGTCAGATGCAGGTTGAAGTTCTCCATCGGGATGATCTGGCTGTAACCGCCGCCGGCGGCGCCGCCCTTGATCCCGAAGGTCGGGCCCTGTGATGGCTGGCGGATGCAGGTGAATACGTTCTTGCCGGTGTGAGCGCCCAGCGCCTGGCTCAAACCGACGGTCGTCGTGGTTTTACCTTCGCCCAGCGGGGTGGGGGTGATGGCAGTCACATCGATGTATTTGCCATCCGGGACATCCTTCAAGCGTTCCAATACGCTCAGGCTGACCTTGGCCATGTATTTGCCGTGCGGCTCAAGCTCATCTTCCAGCAAACCCAGTTCTTCCGCCACCTTTGTGATGGGTTTTGCGTTTGCCATCTGTGCTTGCGCGATTTCGATGTCCGAGGGAACGGGCGTCAAAGTCTCGAGCTCGATAGCTTCAAATTCAACCTTACTGTTTCTGTATTTGGACATATTCTGCTCCCTTTGAGTGAGTCATGATGATCCTATTGTCTAGGATTTTACGTTTTTTTTCAAGAGACGTATTTCCCCGTTTCATTGTGCAGTGTGTCACAATTAACTACGCCGCTATTATTGTACCAAGAATCTTTCCCGCAAGTGCCTGCTGCAAATTTTCCGGCCATTCTCCAGAGAAAATTTGAATTGTGAGACCGGGGATGGCTTCAGCAAGCTCCAACATCTGTCGGACTTTGGATTCCATCCCGCCTGTGACATCTGCGCCGGTGGCTTTCCCTGTGCTCTGTTCGATTTCGTTAAAGGATTTGCGCGTCACTCTCTCGACCTTTTGCCTGCGTGCCGGAAAATCGGCCCAAATCCCCTCTTCAAGCCCGGCTAGCAAAATCCGCCCCGGGTGCAGTTCCCGTGCCAGGTGCTCGAACAACTCCTCAGTCGACAGGATCGTTCCGCCTTTTGCCTTATCAAAGATGACATCCCCGTGCACCACCGGAACGATGCCTACTTCTAGCGCGTACTCGATTTGGGACAGATCCCAACGCACGACTTTCCCGTTCTCAGACCACACGCTGGCCGCTGGCGAAAACGTCATCGCCGGAATCCCAGCCTCATGCAGCGCCTGGATCACAAAACGGTTGAGCCTCGAAGCCTGGTACCATACTTCGGTAAATCCCTTCCAATATTCGCCACCCTCTATCTCCCCCCGTTTTTTCTGAAAACGAGGGGAGTGCCCCGCAGGGGCGAGGGGGGCGGGGGCCGGGGCCCCATCCCTCGTCCTATACTCCTGCGCCGCCGTATGCCCAAAGGACCCGGAACCATGCCCGAGAACCAGGAGCAGCTCCGGCTGATTCCGAAGCGCGCGGGCGATCTGATCTGACAGGTCCCCCAGTTTGTCCAATCGCGGAGTATACGCTTGCGTCTTGTCCGTGATCAGCGATCCGCCGAGTTTGAGAAAGACCAGTTCTCGCATACGTCAGTTTTACCACAAACTTTAGATGTATCATGCTGAGCGACACTGGCACAGCGCTGCGTTCGCTGCAAGGTAGGTGAGCGAAGCCTCTCGCTCATCAGGGTGGAGACTCTTTAGAAAAAACTGCTCCAGAAAGGCTTCTCTAGGCGGCGTCCCCGCCGCCGAGTACGCTGGGAGCATTTTTCGCATAGAGTCCAGGTCTTTAGAAACTACTCCCATAATTTAGAATTGCCGCTATTCTCATAGACTGCTTGACTTTGAGTTCAAACAATTGTATAATATGTCGTGACGCGACATGTAGCCGTGCGCTATAGAAGGATATCTGATGGGAAAAAATCAAATCTCCAACATGTTGAATCTGACGAGAATCTTGTTCTTTGTGAATGCAGCCGTATGGCTGGTCTTTGGCGCATTAAGTGTCTTTCGATATTTTGAGGATCGCAGCCCGACGCGTTTGGTCTATGCCGTTTTGATGATTGTCAATGCGCTTGTTATGGCCTGGTTTGGCATCATGCTCGTGACCAGGCGCAACTGGATCTTCTTCCTGGCCATCCTGTATGTGGCGCTCAATGTGGTGCTTTCCATTACAGACCAGTTCGGCTGGATCGATGCGCTGATTTTGCTGCTAAACCTGGTTATTTTGGGGCTGTTGTTTGTGGTTCGACAACGGATGAAGCCGGCTCAAACAGAAATTTCGGGAGAAATGTAGGCTATGGATTTCGAAGAGAACCTGCCGCTTTCCGAAGCCGTATTCTTTATCTTGCTCAGCCTGTTGCCCGGCCCGAAGCACGGCTATGCCATCATGAAAGATGTCGAGGACCTGAGTGACTCGCGCGTCAATTTGAGCACCGGGACGTTGTACGGCGCGCTCAAGCGTTTGCTGAAGGCAGGCTGGGTGCAGCGCGTGGAAGATGAAGGGGATGAATCTGGCCGCGAGCGCAAGGACTATTCCCTTACGCAACTGGGCAGGGGCATCCTGCAGGCTGAAAAGGACCGTATGCAGAGCCTGGTGATGTTGACGCAAAAACGCTCTTCAGAACGAGGGATCTCATGAACCGGGTGCTGGAGCGTTTGGCGTGGTTTTATGCGATATTGACCCTTTTGTATCCATTTGGATTTCGCCAAGAGTTTGCGCATGAGATGCAGAACGTTTTCCGGAAAAAGATGCTTGCCAAAAAAGAAGCCGGCTTGTGGATCATGTGGTGCACCTTTTGGCAGGAAGTATGTGATTGGCCGGGCACCGTGCTATCCGAGTACGGGTCGGCGTTTCAAGATACCCTCGGGAGGGGCATCATGTCTCTGATAACAGAAGATAAATCCTGGCGCATCGAGGAACGACGCGATGCGGTCATCGCCTCACTGCCGCCGTTGCTATTTGGGTTTTTCATCGCTCTGGGTGCGCTGGTTATTTGGGAACCCTGGTATACCATTCCGCGCTGGCGCTTGCTGACGGGTTTTGCAATAATGATGCTGCCCGGCCTGATCGTCGGGTTGGGTGGATTATGGGCGTTGATCAAGCGCATGCCTGCCTGGGGATATACCTGGATCGGCGCTGCCGGGATGGGTCTGGTGCTGTTTGTGAAGACGTTTGCAGAAGAACAGGCGGATGCCGGGCTTCCACTATTTTCACCAACCTTGGATGCCATTGTCGGCATGGTGCTCTTGCTCGGGATCGCCGTGCTGTTGGGTGTTACTGCCTGGCACGGATGGCGACGGGCAGGGATGGTCAGCCTGGGGTTCGCGACAGCGGCGGGTATGGCCTCCTTTTCTATGGCCACGGCGGCTCCGTTCAATCGTTATGATCTGGCTTTATTGGCCGTGCCTGTAGGTCTGGTTTTGTTCGCCCTGACATATCTCTACGTTCGCAAAGGAGATTTAGGTCGTATTATTTCCATTCTCGGGTATGGAGTCACGAACGCAGTTGTATTCCTGGTGATCGCCGGAATCTGGGAATTGCCTCCGGACCGGCCCTCGCCGATCATTCCGCTCCTGGTGGTCCTGACCGGGGCGTTGCTGGCAGGTCCGGTTGCCGGTCTGATCGGGCGGCCGGTTCGCAGGGTCATTCAAGGCTCTTAAAAAGACTTTTTTTACAGGAAGCACCCGGGCAGGGTGCTTTTTTGGTTGCGGGGTTAAATGCTATAATTTCCTCAATGGATATTCGTGCTGGCATTATCACAACCATCGTTCTGGCTGTACTTTTTGCCATCATTTTGTTTCGGATGGGTATTCGCGCCATTCAATCAGCGCGCAAACTGAGCTTTTACCGTTTACGGCAACAACGCATGTCCGGTGGCTGGCGCATGATGGTGATAGGCATCCTCTTGTTGTTGTTTGCTGTCTGGCTGGGACGTTTCGGGGAACCGGTTGCATATCGTTATTTCCCGCCCTCGCCTACGATAACCCTGACACCAACCATTTCCCCCGTTCCATCGATTACCCTGTCACCGACCATCACCTTGACGCCCACCATCACGGACACGCCCTCCGTAACCGATACCCCCACCATGACATCTACCCCTAACATTCCACCGGCCATTGAAGCGCTTTTCAGCAGTGATGTTACGCCCAACCCGGATGCAGTTTTCAGTCCTTTGCAGTTCTCGACGGTTTATGAAAACTTCGAGTGTGTGGCGCCCTCCACAACCTTTGTCAACCCCATCCGGTCGATGACAGCCTGTTTCTCGTATAACAACATGCTACCTGGCGTACAGTGGACTGCCATGTGGTACCGGGAGGGCGAATTGGTTCATTACCAAACCCTACCTTGGGATGGTCAAACTGGTGGCCTGGGATATTCCGATTGGGCGCCGCCTCCTTCTGAATGGGAACCAGGTACGTATTCAGTGCAAATCTTTGTCGGTTTGGAATGGAAGGTGGTCGGTCAGTTCGTTGTGTCTGGCGAGCCGCCCACGGCCATCCCGACCATCACGCCCAGCCCAACCGTATCACCTACCCTCACACGTACACCTTCCACCACGCCAACCAATACGAACACACCGCAACCTAACCAAACGCCCTGAACAGGAGAACTGCATGCCAAAGAAAGCCTTCCAGGATTACTATCCGGATCATATGTCCCACTGCTACGGCTGCGGCCGTCTCAACGAGTTTGGGCATCAAATCAAAAGTTACTGGGATGAGAGGGTCCCGGACGAATCAGTCGCTTATTTTGAACCTAAACCGCACCACACGGCTATTCCGGGATACGTCTATGGCGGATTGCTTGCCTCGCTGATCGATTGTCATGGTACGGGCACAGCCGCTGCTGCCGCATATCGTGAGGCGGGTCGACCTATGGACAGCGAGCCTGCTTTCCGTTTCCTGACTGGTTCCCTGCACGTAGACTATCTCAAGCCCACCCCGCTGGATGTGACTCTCGAAATCCGCGGCAGGGTCAGGGAAGTCAGTGGTCGCAGGATTGTGATCGAGGAGTGGATTGTGGCTAACGGTGTAACTACAGTGCGTGGGGAAGTTGTTGCCGTGCAGGTGCCCGATGGATTAGTCAAAGAATTGTTGAAAGACGCGGGAAAATAAAAAACCGAAAAGGTGTTGCGGCCGCAGTTTCTTGGCCCGCCGGTCAGGAAGGGCAACTGCCGCCGCAACAAGTGGTTACGTTGAAAAATATTTTACATATGGGGGTTAAGTAAAAAATCATCCCAGCCTTGTTTGTAGCTTTTCCCCTGTCCATCCCGGATTTCTGTATGCTTCAATGTGATTTTTGTACCTGTATCATCCTCTTCGAGCAAGATTTCCACGCTGGGATCAGGAATTTTTCAAAGTAAGTTTAGGCAAATTTCCGTCTTTGAGAAATCACCATTGTTTTGGATACCTGCGCAGCCAGGTGGGCGTTATTTCGTAACAAAGCTACATTCGCACGAAGGGACTGCCCACCTGATAATTCGTTAATACGCTGGAGCAGGTAGGGTGTCAACTCCTGCCCCTTGATATTTTTATCAATCGATTCTTTTGATGCCTGAGTGATCCACCGATCCATTTCTGTCTTTGAGATTTCATCTCTGGCTGGGATTGGTTGCGTCACTAGAACAGCGCTCCGCATTCCCATTTCCCAGTGCGCCTGCGCAAAATCGGCGATTTCATCGGGTGTTTCCAATCTCACGCTCACTTTTAATCCGCTTTCGCGGGAATAAAAGGCTGGGAATGCCTCAGTTTGATAACCAACCACAGGTATTGCCATGGTCTCGAGATATTCTAATGTGGCAGGCAAATCCAGGATAGCCTTTGCGCCTGCACAAACTACGATCATACGATAGGATGCTAGTGCTTGTAAATCGGTGGAAATGTCAAAGTTCGATTCTCTATGAACTCCACCAATTCCACCGGTCGCGAAAACTTTTATGTTTGATTTTTGTGCTGCAAACATGGTTGCTGCTACAGTAGTGCCACCATTCTCCGCTCTGATGGCCGCGATGGCAAAATCCCGTTGACTGATTTTCTTTGGCTTTGAGGCGTTGGCAAGTTGACCCAATTCGCTTTCGCTCATCCCAATATGAACTTCACCCTTTAATACACCAATAGTAGCCGGGATAGCCCCCTCTCCTCGAATTGTGGACTCCATATCGCGTGCCAGAGACAAGTTCTGAGGGCGTGGTAGACCGTGTGTGATCACAGCCGATTCAAGTGCCACAATGGGTTGTGAGAATTCTAACGCGCGTTTAATCTCGGTTGAAGTGATGATATTTGATGTTAGCATAGCATGGTTAAACCAAAAGCTGGTTGTAAAGACCCTCTAGAGATAAGTCAGGATACACACTACCAGGGTGCCGTAGCGTCAAAGATGCCGCTGAAATACCCAGGCGGATGGCATCATCCAGATCGATGTCGTTAAGCAGCGCGAACAACACGGCTGCGGTCATGGCATCGCCGGCGCCGGTCGGGTCGCTGATGCGGGTGCGGATGGCAGAAATGTGCCCGGTGGTTTCTGAAGTGGCGTAGACCACGCCGTACTCAGCCAGCGTGACCAGCGCGATACGTGCACCCTTATTTACCAGACTACGTGCCGCTTCCATAGCGGTTTCACGATCGGACGATTCAAAAGAGAGCCCGGTCAGCACACCGGCTTCTCTGCTGTTTGCAGTAAGCAGATAATATCTGGGTAAAAACTTGATGAGCCGTTCTGCCAGTGTAAAGGAGGCTGTGTCAGCGCAAATCGGAATCTTTGCCTGTCTTGCCAGGCTGTTGGCGGTACGCAAGGTTTTGACGGGCAGGTTCGCATCCACGAAGACCATGCTGGCTGATTTGAAGGACTCCTCATGTTCTTTCAAATATTGGGTCGTAATCTCAGCCATCAGGCGCATATCATCGACCGCAAATTGCAGCCTGCCATTTTTATCGATGGCTCCCATGTAATAGCCGGTCGGATAATCCTTGCAGCGCAGGACTGCGGAGACATCTACACCGGCTTTGGCGGTGTGCTTCAGGATTTCATCCCCGTTTTTATCCCCGCCCACAGCTGAAATGAGCCGCACGGATTGGCCCAGGCGCGCCAGATTTTCGGCCACGTTGCGGGCCACCCCGCCATATGAGCGGCGGATGCTGGCCGGGTTCGAGGTGGCAGGCTTGAGGTCCGTTTGGAGGCGCCCGACCACGTCCATCCCGGCTGCACCCAGAACAAGGACAGGTTGTCTCGAATCAAAGTTGGGGAAGCTTTCTATCATCCCGTAAGTTATACCAGACTTATCAATTAACTTTCAGCCAAATTGTCGGATTCGGATGAAGGACCGGACGCATCAGTACCGGAATTTGAGCTTGCTGCCCCTACCCAATGCTTGATTCCCAGAACGCCTTCAATATGCTTGATAGCTGCACGGACGATAGGTGGCTCCGACCTATTGCTTTTGGCGAGCAGTTCAACTGCCTCGATCAGTTGTTCGCGGTAAGCAATCAATAAATCTTGTATGATGTCTTTGTGCTCCCTGCCTTTATTTTGTTGGAAGCGTGCCAGTGGAACATTCTGTACAAGATGCAGGGTCTGTTGAAGTTGGTTTTCTTTTCTAAAATCTTGAAGGGCGTTCTGACTGCCTCGTCCAAGGTTTTCACGGCTCAAACGCCAGGCTTCGAGATGTTTTTCAGGGACAATATCACTTGGCGTTTTCCAGGTGCCGACACCGATCCAGCTTAACTGGACGCCGCGGTTGCTGGCATTTTTTGAGAAGCTTTCTGCAAACTGACTAAACAAATTGCTAACGATATTCCTGGGTTGGAAATTGGGCGCTGGGGGTACATCCCGAGGTTCCAAATCGTCATCTTCTGCAAGCACCACTTTGCCAACCTTTATGATTTCATCTTCTCTCTGGCGGGCTTGCTCTACTTCTGGCGGGCCAATACTGGCCAGATATTCAGCCAAGCGATGCTTGCTCATAAAACCATCCAGCTCTTTGCGTATCAAACCCTGAATCGTGCCTGTCCAGGAAGAAGGTGGTTCGGACGGATACGGTCCTTCTGAAACAACGCGTGAAGCCTGTCCATAGACGAGTGTCTTTATAGCCTTTTCATCGTAAGGATGGGGGCTGATAGTGGTGGACTCATTATTTCCACGATTTACACTGAAGAGCAGGCGTACGTCTTGTGCACTGACGGGGATACCATCCAGACTACGGCTTTTCACATCCAGAGGATCGGTATACTGGTCACGCAGATCAATCGCCTGGCGGAAGCGTTCGAACCCTTCCAGGTCGACCCTGCCTTTGATCGTAGGTCCAATAACCCGTGGCTGCCCGTTGGGTTTTTCGAACAAGGCCGCTGTATCTAACTCGACGATGACTCTCCCGGGCCCCCCGATTAAATAGATTGGCGAATTCTTGTCACTATCGGCCACCTCGCCTTTGCCAATGCGGAGTTTTTTACGACTACCTGTGAGGGCTACTTGCCGGATGAACTCGCTGGCAGTTTCGGTTTTTTCCAATTCGAAAATGTCTGCCAGGTACGTGGCAGCAGCCCGCAAGGCAAGAAAGTAGGGCAGGAGAAAAATTGGTAAAAGACGCAGTGTTTTCGGAGCGAAAACCGCGCCAAAGGCAAAATTGATAAAGTCCGAGGGTATGTTAGGGGAGTTATTCGTTACAACCGGATTGAAAATGTATTGAAAAATCAGGCTGAGTTGCCCCCTCCAATCCGCCAGCGGATGGGCTCGTATGGTAAAGAAAAAGCCTAATGCCAAAAACAGAAAGATCAAAGCCTGATTGCGCCGCTGTGAGCCTCTGACGGTCAGTTCAAAAATCTTATTCAGGACACAATTCGCGGTGCGCCGGAGTTGCTCACGGAAGATACGTCTTTCTTTTTGTAGCATGGATTCGGGCTGTCGTCGGGGGGCGGAGTCTGTCATTCACCATTCCTTTCCACCCATTGGATGAGTTCTTCCAACTCTTCGCGTTCCATACTTGCGCGGCGATGCAAACGATCATTTTTAACCAGTTCGTCTCGTGAGCGCAGCATCAAGATTTTAAGCATGTCTTTTTTGATAGTAGGTCGATGCCTGAGCAGATTACTGCTGAGAGATTTTGTATATTCCAGATACGCTTCTACCCGACCACTCAGTTCAACAAATCCGCGCAAGCGATCAATCCGGTCCCGTTCCGCTCTGGCACTATCTAACCAGGATGTTCTCCACTGATGAACAAACTGGTCTTCGATGTCCGGAGGAAAGCGCAAATTGCTGACACTTGCGTTAAGCACTTTAAGACCACGCCGTTGGAGAAGTTTATATTCAAGGCTTGGAATCGTGTTCTCTTTATCCAGCGTATCCGCAGGTGTACCGCTTTCATTGAGAATAGTCACATTTGCTTCGGTCATGCGCGCCTTGATCATGCGGTTGATCGTTTGAAGCGCCGTTTCCAGTTCGGGTTCGTTGGCTTCCGGTCTTTCTTCTTTTGGTTTGATCGCTGGTGTAACATGTTTTACGGGTTTCTTTTCGAAACGTTCGCATCGATCCCCAATGCGCATAAGAAAGGCATTCAATTCGTGGAGCATGCCGGCCAGAGACTTTTCCAGGCCGCTGCTGGGCGTGATCGGTTCCATCAAAGCCTGCGTATCTGCAGGCTCTGGTGCAGGCGGGGGAGGGGGCGGATCGGGTACAGGTTGGCTGGCTGTGAACAACTCAACAAGCGTGAATTTTGACAGATACTCACGCCACAGGTCGGCGGCGATCAACGCCGGCAACTGGTTCCAGGCCACGCGATGCCGCGGGGTCTCGCTGGGTGCCTGAGGGTTTATCCCTTCTCCTGTCACAGCCTTGCGGACGGATTCAGCATCAAAGCCAAAATGCGAGCCTTCCTCTTCATCCTTTGCCGGGACAGAGTCAATTTTAAAGATAACACTGATGTTAGGGACGATTTCGATCCCATCGCGCGTCCAGGCTGAGACTTCCAGGCGGCGTTTTTGAATTTGTTTATATTCGTCGTCGCTTTGATTTTCTTTTTTGGGTGCGAAGGGTTTTTCCTCTTCACGAGGACCAATCTTATCTGCTTGTACGTGCAAATCGACCGTACTGGCGACAAATTCCCCCCTTTGTGTGAAATGTACGCCCGGACCGATGGTTTGTCTAAAGGAGGTGGCAGTGCGGGTGACAGCAGCACTGGCGGAATCAAGCCACAAAACGCCAGAACCTTTTTTCATTTCCTCCCCCTCTTTTTTGATCTGTTTGCCGTCGCGGACAAAAATTGCCGGCCCATGTGCGCCGGAAAGATATGCCAATAGGCGGTCGAAGATTTTTTGTCGCTCTGCAAAAGTTCGCACTGGTAACACAAATTGTGCGAAAAACGCCAACCAGACAAGCAGACCAATAAAAAAAATCAGACCGTCCAGAAAGATAATTCCAGAATTGGGAAGAAGTCCTCCCATTCTGCGGATCTGCCAGAAGTAAAATCCCCCGCCCAGTAGTAGCCACAAGAAGACAAAGAACCACGGTTTGCGGTAGAAGGGAGTTTCATCCATATCGAAGTGATTGTAAACGAAAATGCCTTAATTCGGCAAATATAGAGGCGTTGCACAAAAGAAATTGATTATTCATTCCCCTAATTTTATACGAGAAAAACCTTCCCGATTGTTCTCGTTTAAATATCCTCAGTCTACTTATGAAAAAATTTATATACTGATTTAATTGCTTTTGCAAAACATCCTAAGGTAGCTCCTCGTGTTCGGTGATGACACCTAAAAATGTAGTAGTCAAGACAAGTTCTGACACTCAAGGATTTACGCTGTCACAGCAAATGAGTTAAAAACTTATCGAGCTACTTCCTTCGGGAAAAGTGTATCAATCATCTTCTCGTCTGCCAAGCGCTTCGATTCTGAGTAGGTCTGATAGGGAATGTGCCCGTCACAATATTTGCCACAGTTGCAATCGTATGATTTTATCGGAGAGTGTCAAATTAAGTCTTGACTAGCTCATAAGACTGTTAGTTTAAGTTGTCAGTTCTCTGTCCCCATAGATTTATATTTTGGGGGAAACTTTCTTTTTTCGCTCTCTTCAAATGCGAATACATTGGCACATCTTCTGGCAAGACAGTGATCATCTCTTTCTTTTCTATGTCTGAATCAGAATGAATATCTGATTGGACAACGCGCATGGCTAGCGAGGATTTCATCTGCTGGAAAATGTTTTTAACGGAACGGGCATTTCCAAATTGCCTCGGGGAATTTCCCTTTAAGCTATTGAGCGATTCGCATGCCATATCAATGGCAAGAGGATCAAGAATGTACTTTTCATTTTTCGCCTGATCTTCAAGGATTTTCCTTAATTCCGATTCGGAAAAGTCCTCGAAGGGTAACGGATCTGAAAAACGAGAGCTCAAGCCTGGGTTGCTGTTGATAAAATTTCCCATTTCAGCAGTATAACCGGCTACGATCACAACCAACCTATGCCGGTAATCTTCCATGGATTTAACCAGCGCGTCTACGCATTCTTGACCATAATCATTTCCCGAATACTGAGTCAGGGAATATGCCTCATCAATAAAGAGCACACCATCCAGTGCATCCTTGATTTTTTCAGTTGTTTTCAACGCAGTTTGTCCAACATAACCTGCAACTAAATCTGCTCTTGCAACCTCAACACAGTGTCCTTTGCGCAATAAGCCCAATGAGTGGTAAATCTTTCCAACAAGGCGGGCGACCGTTGTTTTTCCTGTCCCGGGATTCCCGACGAATACCATATGCTGAAGTTTCTGACTTGCTTCAAACGTTGGATCAACCTGCTGTCGGAGTTGTTCATACTTTAATTGATAAACCAGTTTTTTTATATGATTTTTTACCTGACCAAGGCCAGTCAATTGATCGAGTTCACTTAAAATTAGCTCCACAGACGGAGGCTCTTGAACCAAAAAGCTCCTATACTTAGTGGAAATATCCTCTTCTATAATAGGGGTATCAACTGTTACTTTATTTTTTTGAATTCGGATTGCCCGCCGTCGATCGAGGGATTCCACCAGATTCCGCATTTCACCTGCATTCCCAAACGTCTCATCTCTTTGTGAAAACAAACCAAGGATCACACTGTCAATTGCATTGATGGCATCCGTATCCAGGGATAAATTTCTTTCCTGGAGCATTTGGAGAAATATATTTTTCAAATCGTGTTGTTCAAAGTCCGGAAAAGAAAAAATATTATCTTTGGGGAATCGTCTTGATATCCCGGGATTCGAATCGAGAAAGTGCCGCATTCGCGATGGATATCCAGCCAGGAGGACAACTAAGCGTGAGCGATCATTCTCGAGCCGGGTCAGTAAAGTCTCCACAGCCTCCTGCCCAAATCCGCCCCGATCCGTTTCGGCAAGAACATATGCCTCATCGATAAAGAGAACGCCATCTAAGGCCTGATCAATCAGCCCATTAGTTTTTATCGCTGTACCGCCAACATAATCTGAAATTAGATCTTTGCCTGTTGCTTCGATAAGATGTCCCCGTTTTAGAAATCTGATTTCGAATAAGATTTCCCCGAAGAGTCTGGCAACTGTGGTTTTTCCAGTGCCGGGATTTCCCATGAATATCATGTGCAAGTTGGGCAGATACTTGTCTCGCTTAGGATCTGCAGAATGAATTTGAAGCCAGGCTTTTATCTCAGAAATTCTTTCCTTAACCTCATTTAAACCGGTAAGTTGTTGGAGCTTTTCCCAGGCGGGAATTGACTGGTCTTTGTATACTCTGAACCAACCCTTTGTTCTCAGCGAGGCAAGGTCAATTTTTTCCAGTGTTTTCAGCCTTCTCAACCAGCGATGAAGGTTTCCCCCTTCAGCGTGAATCAGTTCTGCAATTTCTTTAACGTCGTCTTCCTCGATAAGCTTTCCCATCTCCTTCAAGTTATAAATCAATCTCTGAACTTCATCTTTTTCTGGCCCAGCAATTTCTGAAATGAAAACCGAGTGTCCGGATGAATCATTGGAAATCTGATCGCGAATTTCCGGGACAGGTAAATTTGAACTGAGTTGCAGGAGTTGTCCTTTATTCATCGCTGAAAAAATCAACAGGCAAAGATTATGATTGCCTTCCGGCAATCGAAACCATTCACCCATATATCCGGCCAGCATCCGCTGCGCGGTAAATTCGGTCAGCATTGTTTCAGCTTGTGAAATGACGATGGCAGTTTTCTGGCTTTCTTGTTTGATCATCAGGTTGTGTAAGCGTTTAATCAAAAACGGATCCCCCATAGTTTTCAAAGATTGTTGGGGTGCTTCTCTCTCTTTTTTTTCAGGTCGAAGATATAGGTACTGTCCGAGAGGACCATCGACAAATCCACTCATATGCCTAGCAAGTGGTGTTTTATCTTCTTTTACCTGTCCCGGTACAAACTCTTTTGATTGTGTGTCCAGATAAAATAACGCTTTATGAGGGGATGAAAAAACGATGTGCTCGTATCCTAATAATTTTAATTCTTCGTAGAGGGATTGATGAATATTTACTTCAATCCCTTTGTCATTCAGAAAGCTGTCCTCAACCCCATAGCCATATAGAATTCCGAATCTTTCATTAGTGATTTGTTGTAATTGCTGGGCGATGCGTTTGAACATAATAATGATTTTGATTATTTCTTTTTGATTTTTTTACCGGTATTTCAAGAGGTGAGGATTCTTTGATACTTTGTTTCTTTGGTCGCATAACCTGTACCGGACTCACCTGAATTCCACATTCCTGGATCGATCTTTTGATCACTTCCCAGCGCTGCATATATTCGTCTTCAGTGTGAATGGTGTCATCTATGGTGTCGATCAATAAGTCATTTGAATTGTCCGCGTTATTAGGGGTTATTTGTAAAATTATGTTGCTGCCATCAGGGTCACTTAATTGGGCAGAAAAAACACCTCGCATGTCGCCATTGTTGTATTGAGCATCCTGCAAGGAAAAACCATGTTTTTCCATTGCTTTCATCGCATAATAGGCTACGTTTATTTTTATCTGGGAATTTATCGCGTTTTGTCTCGCTACAAGAATCACATCACTGAACAATTGCTTTAATTTCGGTATTGATTCCGTTGATAGTTTATTGAGATCATCAAATGTGATTTCCTGTTTATTGTTATAGAGCGTAGAAACAATAGTATTTATATTTTTTCTTAATTGAGACAATTGTCCATGTGCCCAATAATTTACCTCAATATCTATCCCCAGATCTTCCCCATCAATTCCCATCGCGGGAATTACGGTCGAGTTTGTTACATCCTGATATAGTCTTTGTAATTCATCGCAATTTATTTGAAACGAAGCCTGCCATTCACTTGTTTTTTCTTCAAGTGAAATACGAAGCTCGGAAAATTTCAAGAAAGCTTCTTGTGCAAACTGCAACCCCGGATCAATATAGCCCCGTTTTAGATTAATAATAGCCATGTTCAATCTCTGCAATATTCTATCGAACTCCCCTGGAAAAAACTTATCATGATCGTAGGAGGTATTAATGAAATCAGAAATTTGATTGCAGTTTGCGATCCATAAACGGGCGTGATCTTCTTTAAGATTATCGTCATTTCTAATTGCAGTTAATTGATTCAATAAAATATTTATTCGTTCCTGTGTCTCTGTTTGTTCCTGATGGATCGCTTGTTTAAAGTATTCGGTGGTTTGGCTTAGTGCACTTTTTGTTTCTAAATTTTCTTCCTGTAATTCTTGATACTGATTCATCAAGTTTTGATAATATTCTGTTTGGACTGCAAGAATGTCATACGACTGTTCAGTTTCGATGACTGCCATTTCTTCAGTCATGTTTGCTATCACAGATTCATATTCTTTCTGACGTTCTTCTAAACTGTTGTAGGCATCTAACAAAGCATCATATCTGGAATCATCGCCATTTGTATCGCGAATTTTTGAAAAACGTTGCTTCATATCCAATTCATGAAGTCGACGATATTCATCCTGGCTTATGGTAATGGTTGCATGTTTGCGGCCGCTCATAATGTGCCCTCGACTCTACTCTCGGGTAAGATATCCATCAACATTGAGGCAATTTTCGGAGCGGGGATTCCTACCATAGTGAATGAACCATTGTCGATCTTGAATTCAATGTTACGAACCTGATGTTCAAGCTCAAAATTCTGCAGTCTGTCTGTTAGATGGATAATTCTCTGGTTCTCACTGCCTCGTAGTCCGATGGAATCGTTTTGTGTGCTGACATAAGGACCATCAATAAGTACATCCACACACTGCAGCAGATCATGGACTCCAGAAACTTCTGGTTTATTCAACAATGCCTCGTAACGATAACCGGTAAAACAGATTACATCTAAATCTCGTTTTTGCCTTGCAAGACGAGCAACTTCGGCAAGTGCTCCTGCTTGTTCCATTGGTTCGCCGCCAGAAAAAGTTAAGCCTGTAATTTCATCCAACGATAATCTCGTGATGACTTCTTTTGGCGTCAATTGCATCGCCGGCTTGAAGGGGATCCACTCGGGTGAGATGCAACCCGGGCAATGCAGTTTGCACCCTTGCACCCAGATCGCTGCTCGTACCCCCGGACCAAGGGCAGATGTTTTCTCAACGATGTTTGCAAGATTTAGTAACGTGATCTTATCCTTTCAACCTTATCTTCGATGGGAATGATAAAATGTTGAAGATATTAAGCTGGTTAAATATAGAACATATATTCTAAACTGTCAAGGGCGTTTATCGAGCGAAATGTTAAGAGTTGAATTCCACTCCCACACTCAATATTCAAAGGATTCGTTGACCTCTCCGGAACGACTGGTGAAGACCTGCCACCGCAAAAACATAAACCGTATCGTTATTACCGATCACAACACGATTGCCGGGGCACGGGCGGCTCGAACGCTGGACCCCGAACTTGTGATCGTGGGCGAAGAGATTAGGACAACCCGTGGAGAGATCCTGGCTGCCTACGTCGAGGAGGAGGTTCCAGCTGGCTTGTCACCACAAGAGACCATTCGAATCTTACGAGACCAGGGATCATTTATAAGCGTTTCGCATCCGTTTGATATTTACCGTAGAGGGCATTGGGATGAGTCAGATTTATTAGACATTCTTCCAGATGTAGATGCCATCGAGGTGTTCAATTCACGTTGCTGGTCGCCGGAGTTCAACCATAAGGCGCAAAAGTTTGCGGAAGAACATGATATTCCCGGAACGGTCGGCTCGGATGCGCATGGAACGATCGAGTTGGGAAGATCCCTCCTTTTGTTGGAGCAATTTCAGGGTCCGGACGAGTTGCGGGCAGTTATCCGTAAGGGGATTCCAAAGGTGCGCTTGTCATGGCCATGGGTGCATCTGATTTCGCGGTTTGCAGTCATACGAAAAGGGGGATAGCAGAGTCTTGACACGGAAAATCAGCCGTGATACCCTTGCATCCATCGTGCCCGGCTCGCCTGTAGAGAAAGCGAAACCAGGCGGACGGGCGAAATTTTTTTCATCTCAGCAGGAGAAAGAAGTATGTCAGACGAACGTTATACTGGAACCGTAAAATGGTTCAATGCCACCAAAGGTTACGGCTTTATCGGCCGTGAAGATGGCGAGGATGTATTTGTGCACTTCAGTGCCCTTCAAATGGAAGGCTACAAGAAGCTCGAAGCCGAGCAGATGGTAGAGTTTTCTGTTGAGGATGGTCCGAAAGGCCTGCAGGCCGCCGACGTGGTGGTGCTCTCGTAAGACCAAAGCCTGCTGGCTGAACGTTTTGCGAACTTGACAGGGTTGTCGTGAGACAGCCCTGTTTTTTTTATGGAATGAAGTGGTTTTAACTGTCGCTTTGTTCTATAATTTGATTGGCAGTTACCCGTAACTTATTCCTTTCGAATTCGACTAATTTAATTAAGGACATTTATGGCTGCTAAAGACTTTTTGGAATCGGATGCTAATCGTCGTTATGTTTTAGCAGCCGGGCATGTTGTACCGGATTCTGCTCGCTGTGTTCAGTGTGGGATATGTTCCTATAATTGTCCAATCGGTATTGATGTGCGAGCATACGCCTGGCGAGAGGAATCTATCAAACATAGCGAGTGCCTGACTTGCGGGGAATGCGTTGCGCGCTGCCCGCGGGGTGTGTTGCGTTTCAGACAAACAGATTTGTTCGAGGGGTAATCCAAAATGAGATATGTGGTCATTGGTTCAGGTGTGGCAGGTTATGCAGCTTGTGAAGCGATTCGCAGCCAGGACTCCACGGGGGAAATATTCCTCGTAAGCGATGATCCACACGGATATTATTCCCGTCCGGGATTGGCTTATTATCTGACCGGCGAAATGGATGCGAAAGGTTTATTCCCACGTTCAAAGAATGATTGGTTGTCTCTCAACCTGCACTACAAACAAGGGCGGGTGACGCGTATTAATTTGGATGCTCATAAAATTGAACTTGGTGACGGTTCACATCTAGGATATGATCGTTTATTGCTTGCGGTAGGTGCGCAGGCAAATCGTTTAGATATTCCCGGGGTTGAACTGGAAGGGGTCGTCAAACTCGATCATATGGAGGATGCTCGCTATATCCGCAAACTGTCCCGGCGGGGTAAAAGGGCGGTTGTGGTCGGAGGCGGGATTACTGCACTGGAACTGGTCGAGGGATTGATTTCACGTAAGGTCAGAGTCCATTATTTGTTACGGGGAGATCGTTACTGGAGTAATGTCCTGGACGAACAGGAATCCAGGATCATCGAGCAGCGCCTGAAGGAAGAAGGCGTAAAGATCCATTACCATTCCGAATTGAAAGAAGTGCTTGGGAAGCGTGGAAAAGTGCACAGCGTGCGCACACTGGATGGAGGCACACTGCCTTGTGACATCTTAGCCTATGCAATTGGGATTCGTCCGCGCGTGGAATTGGCACGCGGAGCGGGACTGGCAGTTGAGCGGGGCGTTCTTGCAAACGAATATTTGCAGACCAGCAATCCAGACATCTACGCGGCGGGGGATGTCGCCCAGGTGTATGATCCGGCGAGCAAACACTCCATCATCGACAGCCTGTGGGGACCGGCGCGCGAACAGGGTTATATGGCTGGTTTGAACATGACAGGAAAGCAAACGGTATATGTCAAGAAGATGCCTTTCAATGTGACCCGCCTGGCCGGGTTGACTACCACCATTATCGGCACAGTTGGACGTGGACGGGACGAAGATCTGGTTGGGATCGCGCGCGGTGACAGCGAAACCTGGCGCTCCCTGCCAGATGCGATCGTGGCGCAGACAGGCTTTGAAGTCAACCGTTTGAGATTATTGGTGGGTGAGAGGACTCTGTTAGGCGCGATTGTAATGGGCGACCAGCAGTTGTCTTTTCCTTTAGAGAAGATCATTTCCAACCGTGCAGATATATCATCAATTCGGGAAAAACTTCTACATCCAAATGCACCTATCGGCGATATCATCGCAGATTTCTGGAGGAGCCGGAAGGCAGAATATGCTTCGTAATGCAATTGAGATTTGGCTGGCATTTGCAGCTGCGATTTTGATCACATGTTTGTATGCATTGGTTGTTTTTCTCACGCGTGAAATTCCAGCAGCCAGCGACTGGTTCGGCCACGGGTTGGGGATTTTTGGTTTTCTATTGATGTTGATGACCGAAACGCTCTACAGCCTGCGTAAACGCATGCGCACGGTACGCTTTGGGCGCATGTCCTTGTGGCTGAAACTCCACATTTTCACCGGATTGGTGGGACCCTATATGGTTTTGCTGCACACCTCCTGGAAGTTTAACGGACTGGCTGGTGTTACCACCTTATTGACAGTAGTCATCGTCATCAGTGGGTTTGTGGGACGCTATATATACACGCGCATCCCACGCACAGCCGAGGGTGTTGTGATCGAGGGGTCACTTTCGGCAGAAGCGCTTAAACATGCCCGTCGCTTGATGGCGCTCTGGCATACGATCCATATCCCGATTGGGATGGCGCTGTTTACCGCTGCCTTCGTCCATATTGGGGCGGCGCTGTACTATGCAACTTTTTTGAACTAAAGGGAAAAGGGGTTGGGACATGCGTGGAAATAAGTTAGGCTGTTTAACTTTCTCAGGGATTGTATCGGCGATCGTAACGGTTTTAGTGATTGCTGGGGTTGCTTATGCGCGCGGCGGTTTGATGTATAGCCCCGGTCCATTGAATGCTCAAGCTGGAGAATTCTTGGGCGGCGTTGCTTCACACGCGGAAACCGGTGGTCAGTGTGAAGCCTGTCACAGCGCCCCGTGGGATTCGGTCAAGATGGCGGATTTGTGCGTTGACTGTCACGGCGAAATTGCGCAACAAATGCAGAACATGTTGGCCCTGCACGGGGCTATGTATCAGAAAGATCCCCAATTGGAATGCCGGGATTGCCATCCCGAACACAGGGGAGCCGATGCACCGCTGACCGCCATGCAGGGTGGAGAGTTCCCGCATGAGCTGTTGGGATTTTCCTTAAACGGACACAGACTCACGGTCCAGAGAGAAGTGTTCACCTGCGCGGACTGTCACCACGATGACATTTCTACCTTCGCATCAGACACGTGTGGGACCTGCCACCGTCAAATGGACCCGGTCTTTGCCCAGGCACATCTTCTATCGTTTGGCTCGGATTGTCTGGCCTGTCATGACGGGGTAGATATGTTCGGGGAACGTTTTAATCATAATGTCTATACCTTCAGGCTGACTAGTGGTCATCGGGAAGTGGAATGCGCCTTGTGTCATGTAGATGTGCGGGGCTTGGCCGATTTCGAAACCGCGCCGCAGGAATGCTTCGCTTGCCACCGTGCGAATGATCCGCATGAGCTACGTTTTGGCACAGCTTGTGATACATGCCATACTACCGATGGCTGGGAAGGTGCAACGTTTGACCATAACCTGTCTGCTTTCAAGCTGGAGGGGGAACATGCAAGGGTGGCTTGTGAAGAATGTCATCAGAATAACACGTTCCAGGGTACACCCACTGATTGCTTTTCCTGCCATCGACAGGATGATGAGCACAACGGTCGCTTTGGCACGGACTGTGCTGCCTGTCATACCCCACAGGATTGGGAAGCAGTGACGTTCAACCATGATCAAAGCAATTTCCCCCTGACCGGTGCACATGTCAATGTTCTGTGCGAAGCTTGCCATACTAGAGGTCAGTTCGCGGATCTTTCGACTCAATGTGTGGCCTGTCATGCAGATCCAGCTTTCCATGCCGGAGCTCTAGGAATGAATTGCCAGGAATGCCATAATACATCTGCTTGGGTGCCTGCGCAGTTCAATGTGTCGCATCCGCAACCCCGCGTGGACGAAGAGGGCACAGGCATCAATCATGGCCGCACAACCTGTCGTACCTGTCACCCTGACACTGTACGAACGTACACTTGCTTGGCCTGCCATAGTGATAATCAGGGCGGTGAAGGAGAAGACCACGAAGACGATGATTAAAATGCTAAAATAAGGAGATGGTTCATAAACAGCTAGAAATTAGTTGACACATTTTTGTACCTTGAAAAAAGAATAGGTAAGCGTTCAAGCCAAAGATAGTTCAGCAAACAGGTTGTCAAAAGCGCCAGCAAGAGAAGGCAC
>JASFRG010000064.1:0-24607 GCA_050115035.1 Anaerolineales bacterium
TCTGACCGTTTTCACCCTCCTGGACAACTACATTGCAAGGCAGCATCAGCCCGATATGCGGTTCTGCCTGGAGTGCCTGATGCGCAAGCGGCGGATTGCAGGCTCCCAGAATGCGATACTCCCGGAAGTCCGCATCCAGTTTCTTTTTGAGGGTGGCTTTTACATCGATTTCGGTCAACACGCCGAAGCCCTCTTTTTTCAGTTCATCAGTTACACGATTGATTGCCTCGTCAAATGACAGGTCCAGGGTTTTGGAAAAATAGTAGTCCATTCGAATTGCCTCGCTTTCCTTTTTTCATTTGATGCAAGAAAACAAAAATTGTTGCATTTCTGGATTTGAATTGACAGTCGCGCTTTTTTCCCGTATAACTGCCTCATCCAAAATTATATCGGGAGGCACATTGTGTACGCACTCTATTTGTTATCTGAAGAAGGTCCGAATACCAGTTTAGCCTGGCTTTTGTGGGTTGCGCTGGGATTTTTTGTCCTGATGGTATTGATCGGTTGGTGGACCAGCCGCAACAAGGGGAATCAGGTTGCAGCCCCAGTCGAGGCGCACGCAGTACCGATGCCGGAAAAGTCCGCAGATGATCTTAAGGTGTTAGAGGGCATCGGTCCGAAAGTCGCCAAGATTTTGAACGAGGCCGGCATTCATTCCTTTGCTGATCTGGCCAACGCAGACGCTGCCGAAGTGGACAAAGTGTTGGATGCCAACGGTTTGCAAATGCTGGATTCCGAAGGATGGATCGAGCAGGCCAAGCTGGCTGCGGCTGGTGATACGGAAGGCCTGGCGAAATTGCAGGATGAACTCAAAGGTGGTCGCAGGGCAAGCTAAGTCAACACGTCGAAAGAAAAAGAGTCCAGTAGCTCAGCTATTGGACTCTTTTTGGTATGAAATAATACACGGTCTTTAGAATCGTAAGTATCTGGCGATAGCCATTAGCAGGGTTGCAATGATAAGAGAATAAGCGTTGATTGGGGAAACTACCGACAGACGTTTACGCAGGGCTCCGATTTGAGCCATCTGTTCTGGAGTGGGTTTCCCCTGAAGCTGCATTCCAAGTTTTGCCAGGGCCCCATTGATGTTACCGACGAGCAATCCGAAGACAAAACCGATCAACCCGAAAAAAGCTCCAATTCCAAATCCCAAACCTGCGCCAGAATGCATCCAGGCAGAAGTGAGGCCACCCGAATCAATCCAATACAGGCTAGCGCCTGCCAGCACGGTCAGGATGGCCGAGACGGTTACGACAGCGGTGAAACGAGTCTGAGTCATCAGATGCTGGGCAAACTTTTGGCCAGCATCGGCAGTGGCCCCAAGCGTTGGTCCAATGAAAAAGAACATAATCACGCCTGCGCCGACCCAGAGTACACCGCTGATAATATGCAGCAAGCGAAGAACAATCATAAGAATATCCATTTCAACTCCTTGCTATACCATAAAATAGGATAACGTTGACCTGATTATACGACTTTTAGGCGCAACTTGCCACAACTTAGCATATAAATACTATGATTTCCTGTTTGCTTTTTCTGAATTTTCCTGCACTCGGAATTTGACAATTTTGGCAATTGTGTCTAATGGCATCGGCTGATCGATGGGGAATTTAACCGAGCCTTTTGCGCTCTCATAGGCAGATAATTCTTCTTTGAAATTCGCGATCCCTGAGGGCGTGGGATAAAAGCCAATGTGGTTTTTGTAGGCGGCAAAATGTACCAGATTCCCTTTGAGCTTGAAGGTAGGCATTTGATAATTGATCGTCTCTTCCGCCTCGGGCGCGGATTCTCGGATGGTGGCACGAAGTTCATGTAATGTTTCTTGCACCTCTTTGGGAAAATTGGCTATATATTCATCAATGTTGTTGTATTTTGTTTTACCTGCAGACATTCTATTTCCTCCTTATACCCAATGTAGAGAAGATAACTGCGGAGATCCAGAAAACAGGTCCTAAGATCCCGGGGAATAGATCCACATGGCCGGGAATCAGGACAAAGATGATAAAGCCGATATCCGCAATGCTGACGATTAGCAGGTTGAGCAAGTAGCCCAGAAGGCTGTTATTCCAGTTATAGATTACTGAGATCGAGATGGCGGCCAATGCAATGAACAGCAGATCCCAAGCGCCCTGGTTGATCTTCCCCTGGACCAAGCCTGGCTCGAGACTGGCCCCAAGTTGAAAGCCCTGAATCGCGGCTGCGATATGTAACAGACCCCAAAAGACATATAAGACCGATCCTGTTTTGGCGAAATTCATTGCAAATCTCCAAACTTTGCTTTTGCCAAGAGGCCTCTGATTTTAACTGACCTGTTTTGATCTTTATCCTGAACTCGCCAGATAAAACTGCAGCACAGCCAATACCAGATTCGCGATCGCCCCGGGGACATTGGAAACGAAGACAGCATACATACAGAAAGCTGTCCCGGCTAGCAGTCCCAGGTGCACCTGCGGGCCCTGGCTGAGTAGCGCAACTGCAACAAATAGCTGGTACAGGATCAGCATGATCGTGAAAATCCTGGGCATGGGAACCACGAATCTACGAATGAACCATCTGGCCGGGGCGAACCAGGTTCTACTGGCAAAGCCTTCGTAGAATTCCTCCCCGTGCCTCCACGTGTAGGCAGTGTTGAACCCCACCCCGATCATATATAACACCCCCAGCCCGATTTCAAAGATATTTTGTAAAGATGCGCTCATGTCCTCCTGCCCTCCTGTGAAATGCAAAAGAACTACTGCAAAGGCTCTGACTTGATCGAACTGTATACATCTGAACACACGCAAGCCGTTACTTTCAAGCCGCCCTTGGTAAGCGTGCCCTCGTAAGCACGCACGCCGTTGTGCGCGATCCAGCCCTCCATGTTGAAGGCTAGCGTGCCATCCGCGGGAATCCACTCGCCATTGTATTTGCGCGAGACGTGGATGTGTGTCCCGGTCACGCGTCCGCCTTCGCAGGACGGATAACCGACCGGCTCTCCCACTTTCAAAGAACGACCGGTCGGGGCGCGGCCCTCGGTTGCCACGTGCAAATAGACCAATACCCAGCCCGTGCGTTCATCTCCATCCCCGTCCAGGTCGAGCGCTACCAGCCCAAAATCGGAACGGACCACGATGCCATCTGCCATGGCCGTCGCGAACATACCCTCATCCACAGCAGCGCATCCGGATTTGCCGGTGGGCGGCGCGAAGTCCACTGCGGTATAGGGCTGTCCCAATCCCCAACCCGTGTGAGGACCACCGGTGTATGACCAGGTCTGCCCCACTGGGAAGGGCAAAGTCAGCCTGGGTTGTTGCAAACTGCCGGGCATGTGCTCCACCGTATCCTCCCACGGGTCGCCGAACAAGGTCGAATAGGTGGCATACAGGCCGTCGGGTCCGATGGCGCGGCGGTACCCGTCGGCAGACATAACTTGAGAAAAGTAATATTGCAAGGCCACGGTGGCCGCATTCTGCCAGGGATCCACCCGGACAAGACTGCCATCTTTCAACTCGAACTCCGTTAGCGTACCGAGGCGCCACTTATAGTAGGCATCATTGAGCATATTGGCAACGCCCACCAATTGCAGGTACGTGCCTTCGTAATAGAGACGTTCAAAGCCCAATATATCACCCCTGGGCGGCGTTCCGGGCTGCGAAAGAGCCTTTGACTGGTATTCCAACAATGCCAGCAGCAGGCGCGGATTGATGCTGTAGTTGATGCCCACATAATCCACGATTTGAGCGCCGTTGCGGTTTTCACGTCCGGCCCAGGTTTCGACATTGTTGATCCAGCCGGGTTGAGAAGCAACAAATGCGGATGTGCTGAATCCTACCAGCGATGGCCCGTAGACGAAAGCGCTGTCAGGAATGATCTGGAACTGTTCGCCCCATAGCGGCAAGTAATAGATCGGGATCTTCATCGGCATGCCGGGCGGCATGGTGGTGGCATCACGCGGGATAAAGTCGTTGGCTGTATAAATTTCGTCTGCGGTTGTGTTGAAGTGCACTGCCAGTGCTGAAATGGTATCGCCGGGCTGGGCAATGTAATCGACCAGCTCACCCGGTCCGTATTCCGGGCGGCCTTCCCAGTCTGAAATCTCCTGAGGAACCGCCGTAGACTCGGGTAACGGCAAGCCGCTGGCAGCGGCAGTTTCGCCTCCGCAGGCGGAAAGGACGAGGGACGCAGCCACGAAAAGGGCGTTGATCAAGTAAAAAATCTTTTTCGAATTCATCTTTTTTGTTTCTTTGCAGGCTGTTTTGAGGGTATGTTTGTAACGAAGGTGAAGAGATAAGAACTCAAGTTTATTCATCGGGTTCCCGAACAATGACCGAACCGGCTGATCCAACTTCATTGGCGACAATGATGGTTTCACCTTTTGTCATCGTCCCCAGATAGTCTCTGGCTCCGTTGTGGACGACGTATCCACTAAGTGTGAAAGGCAAAGGACCATCTGCAAGGATCCACTCCCCGTTGTATTTGCGGGCAAAGTGCAGGTGTGTACCGGTCGATACGCCGCCTTCGCAGGAGGCATGCCCGATGCGGTCGTCGGTCTCGACCCAAGTATCCAGCCTGACGCGGTCCTTGCTGGCGACGTGCAAGTACATCAGGTTCCACCCGGTCTCCTCGTAACCGTCACCGTCCAGGTCCAGGACCACCACACCATCTCCCGAACGGACGACCAGTCCGGGGGCGGCTGCCACCAGCCATTTTTCCGATTCGGTACAACCGGACTTGTCGGTGGCGGGGGCGAAGTCAATCGCGGCCAGCGGACCATCATGCTCCCAGGCGCCATGCGGGCCGCCGGTGAAAGCCCAATTGCGGTTGGGCTCGAAAGGCAGCACCATTTCCGGTTGGGTCAACCCGGGAGGGAAGATGGAACCGGTGGTTTGCGCACGCAGCCAGGGGTCTCCGAACTGTTCCATATAGAAGGCCGGGAAACCGACGTTCGGGTCGAGGGCGCTTTGCCATTCTTCCCGGTTGTACAACTTCGAGAACAGATACTGAATGGCAACGGTACCAGCGTTCAGGTCCGGAGCGATGCGCAGTGTTTCTCCATCAGGGAACGTCAATCGAGTCAAAGTTCCGCTGCGCCAGCCGTAATAGCCATTGTACAGGTAATTAACGGCCATGACCATCTGGCGAAAAACACCCTTTTCGTAGCGGCTCTCGAAACCCATCGGGAATTGGGTATGCAGATAATCGTTGGGACTGCCTGTGACCCAATTGCCTTCGTAGTCCAGGAGTGCGAGCAACAAGCGCGGATTGATGGAATTTTCGACGGCGATACGCTCTATTTCCTGAGCGCCGGTCGTCCAACCGGTAGACCCCAGGAACTCCCTGTGTTTAGACAACTCACCACCAGCCTCGAGGATGTATGCGGAGGCGTCAAAATCCACAGCGCTCACCGAAAAGATGATTTCGCTATCCGGCATGATCTGGGCATTGGGGCCGTAGTCAGTCAGCCGTTCGGGGATGACCAGCAACGTGCCAGGATCGATCAGTCCGGTGGTCGGGAGCGATTCTTTCGAAGTGATCTCGGATGCCACCACCCCGAAGCGCGCGGCTACGGCAGGCAAGCTGTCGCCGCTCTGTGAATAATAAAGGATCGGCGGTGCATCAGAAGTAGGCAGGGGTGTTGTGTCCAGGGCAGTCTCTGTTGGTGTGAGCGCGACGATAGGTGTCCTGGTTGGAGATGGTGGAAGCAGCGTCGGTGTGGCCGGGATCGGTTCACTGATGGGCGTCGGCAAAATCGGCTGTGTTGGTTCGATCTGAACCGATATTTCACTGACAGCGGAGGTGGGAGTCGCATAAGTACCCCAAAGGGACGGGGTTGTCCCGCAGGCGCTCAAGAGAACGGATATTGTTACAAGGATAATAAAATTGCGTTTCACAATGCTACTCCGTCGGGCTTGATTATACCCGCGGAGATTAATAGCTCGTGAGTGAATTACCGCCCGATCTGGTTGAGTTCATTACGACCATCCCAGGCTTCCACACTCTGATCCCCTTTTGCCAGAAAGCCATCGTATTCGATGCCATTACCGCTGGATACCCAACCTTCCATCTGGAAAGGATTCGTGCCGTCCGCAGCGATCCACTCACCGTTGTATTTGCGGGCAATGTGCACGTGTGTGCCATTGGAAAAACCGCCCTCGCAGGACGGGTGCCCGATGCGTTCTCCGGTGAAGGCATATGTATTAACAGGGATGCGCTCATTGCTTTCGATGTGCATGTAAAAGACCACCCAGCCGGTCTGTTCGAACCCATCGCCATCCAGGTCTTGCATCACAGCGCCGTCGCCGGTACGCACAATCCAGCCATCAGCTACGGCCACCACCCATTCATCACTGGGCGTGCAGCCTGCGGCCTCGCCAGGTGGGCCAAAGTCCAGGGCAGCCCAGGCCGAACCGGTATCCCAGCCACCGTGGGGTCCGCCGGTAAATGACCAGATCACCCCCGGCTCAAACGGCAATTGCATGGCCGGCTGTGGCAAGTTAGACGGCACTAACGGCTCGATCGCGAAATCGAAGGGATTGCCGAACAGGAAGAAATAGGTCTGGAACAATCCGAAGGCGGTCGTATCACTCTGCCAGGTGAAGGTATCGTCCAGGTTGGCGAAAAAGTTCTGCACACCGGCCGTCCCGGCGTTGATGGTCGGCGCGATGGGCAGCACAGCTCCGTCCGCTAGCACCCAGGTCGAAATGGCGTTCGCGCGCCACAAATAATAGCCGCGGTTGAGTGTGTTGGCGCTCCAGGTCATTTGCAAATACAGACCCGAGTGCCAGGAGTCCAGCAAACCCATAGGATAGTCCAAGCTGGAGGGGGAGGAATTTGTGACCCAGCCGCTCTGGTGTTCCAGCAAAGCCAACAGCAAGCGCGGGTTGACCGAATAATTCTGCGCCACGCGTGTGATGATTTCCGGGCCGGTCAGGATTTCGCCATTGACATCTTCGTTATAGGTTGACAAATATCCACCCTGCTCCTGGATGAACGCATTCACATCGAAGTCAGCGCTGGCCGGGCCGTACACCAGTTCTGAATTCGGGATGATTTTGAAGTCGGTGCCCTGCTCACCGGGAGAGGGTGCCGGGATGGTCAACTCTTGCCCGACGGACAGCAAATTTGCATCGGCCAGCCCGTTAGCCTGCATCAGCGATTCCAGACTGACTCCGTACTGCTGGGCAATCGTACCCAGTGTGTCCCCGGATTGCACTATATGCTGTCCTGGGTCCACCCGCGGTGTGGGCAGTGCGCGCGGCGAATCGGGTGTCGGGGATAGGATCGGTACACCAGGCAAGCGGGTGGGAGGAATCTGTACACTGAAAGGAGCCAGCGTAGGGGTCGGACCATTTCGGTGCGTGGGTGGGAGGGTGGGAGCGATGACAGTTCCACCTGCGACCGGCACGACAGTCGCGTTTCCTCCCAATGGCAGGAATGGGTTGTAACCCTCAGGGGTGACTGTGGGCGTTTCTGCCTCCCTCGTGCAGGCGGATAGCAGCAGGGAGATCAGTAACCAAATATAAAGTGTGCGGCGCATGCAGGCGATTGTACCAAAGAGTTTACGGGTTCGAGATAGGCAAAAGGTCTTACCAGGATCGACTTGTAAGACCTTTTAGACTTTTGGACTTATAGATTTCATTCTCGGCTATGAGATCGCTGACGCATGTGTCCTTTAGAGAATGATAGATATGCAGAAGATGCCCAGAATAATAATGATTCCGAACATGACCAGCCAACCCCATTGTCCTTTTTGCGCGAAATATCCCGGGCTGACGATGGCCGTATAAAAAAGCATCCCACTCGCAACCAGATAAAGTGGGACACTCCAGGTTTGTCCTGTCAGCAGACCAACACCGCCGATAATAAGACAGAGAGCGGTTGTCAACTCTGCGGCAAGGTGAAACCCAATGCGGATGGGCTCGGTTTTTAATTCCGGAATTTGTTTACCGATAAAGGAGGCTGTCCACTGTCCGATCATGCCGGCCCCAACCAGTATGGCAAAAACGGCAGGAAAAGCCATTCCTACCCTCCCCAGGGCATTTCGGCGTACTTTTCGAAGGCCTCGTCATGCATGGCTTTGAACAACCGCTCGTGACCTGATTCCCAGCGGGCGAGAAAGTCAAGAATGATCTTGGCATCGCCCTCTGTTTTTGAGGCGGCCTGATGATAGAACTCGGAGAAGTCTCGTTCGATCAGATAGGCCATGCGCAGCACCGGTAAATCCGCGACCATGGCTTCATTGACCGTCTGATCAATCATTTCCTTGTCCGCACGGTTGGCGAAGAACTGGGTTTCGTCGAGTTCTGAGGTTGTTTTTTGAGCGGTTTCCACCCCTGTTTCTTTCGCATCTAACGCATCGATTTGTGCCTGGATAAATTCGATATGCCGCTGTTCTTCTCCTGCAATGACTTTAAAGGCTTCTACTGCGGCGGCGCTGTTCAAACGCTCGGCGTTGTTCAGGAAGAAGGCTTTACCTTCGCGTTCGCGTTGCAAGGCATATTCAAAAACTTTACGGATGTTCATAATTGGTCTCCTGGTCTCTAGTCTCACAAGTCTGACAAGTCTTACATGTTTTTTGACTTGTCAGACTTGTTGGACTTTTTTAGACGAGTTCCACTTTTACTGCGGTCACCTTATATTCCGGGATCTTTGCCACCGGATCAAGCACGGCTTGCGTCAATTCGTTGGCCGAGGCTTCTGGGAAGTGGAAGTTGGCGTAGACCATGCCGGGTGGGACACGGTCCGTAACCCAGGCCTGGGCTTCGATGCTGCCGCGGCGGGATGTAACGCGCACCCTGTCTTTGCCATTGATGCCCATCTTGTCAGCATCCATAGGATTCACTTCGACCAGCGTTTCACCGTAGACTTCCATGATGCCTTTCGAGCGGCGCGTCATCTGACCGCCGTGCCAGTGGTACAGCACACGTCCGGTGGACATGACCATCGGGTAATCTTCGCTGGGTTCTTCAGCGGGCGGGATGTGGTCGATCGGATTGAAATGTCCCATACCGCGCGCGAATTTGCCCACGTGCAGGACCGGTGTGCCCTTGTGTTCATCGTTGGTGCAGGGCCATTGCAGGCGCTCTCCAGCCTCCAGACGTGCATGCGTGATGCCGCCATAGGAGGGTGCCAGGGCGTTGATCTCAGCCATGATGGTGGATGTATCCTCGTAATCCCATTTTGCCCAAGGTGCATCCAAGTTGATCTTTTTTCTTTCTTCTTCATTCTCATCGATAGAGGAAAGAGGAAAGAGAATCCGCCTGGCGATTTCTACCGTGATCTGCCAGTCGGGTTTGGCGTCCCCGATGGGTTCGATGGCCTGATGCACTATCTGCACGCGCCGCTCGGTGTTGGTGTAGGTACCGGTTTTCTCTGCGAAGGATACGCCGGGCAGCAACACGTCGGCATAATAGGATGTCTCGGATGGGAAAAGCTCCTGCAGGACCAGGAAGTCCACGTTTCCGAGACATTGACGCACGTGATTGGTATCCGGGTCGGACATGATCGGATCTTCGCCCAGAATGTACATCGCGTGAGTTTTGCCTTCCAGCACGCCAGGAATGATCTCAGTGGCGGTCATGCCAACCTTAGTATTACTGGTACTTCCCCAAGCTTCCCTGAATTTCTTCTGAGCTTCTTCGCTGGTGACAGGCTGGTAGGCTGGATAAACGTTGGGCAGGCCGCCCAGGTCGCAGGCACCCTGCACGTTGTTCTGTCCGCGCAGCGGGTTGACGCCGCCGCCGGGCACGCCCATATTGCCAAGCAGCATCTGCAGGTTGGCCAGCGACATGACGTTGCGCACGCCGCTGATGTGCTGAGTGATGCCCATGGCCCACATGACGGCCATCGGTTTGCTGGCGGCCATAATTTCAGCCGCTTCATATAGTTTTTCAACCGGAACGCCGCTGATTTCGCTGGCTTTTTCCGGCGGGTAACCCATAACCGTTTCTTTGAATTCCTCGTAGTTCTCTGTGCGCTCGGCGATGAAGTCTGTGGCTTCCCAGCCCTTTTCCAGGATGATGTACATCAGCCCATTGAGCAGGGCGATGTCGGAGCCGGGTTTCTGCTGCAGATGCAGCGTGGCGAAGTCGCACAGGTCGATGTGGCGCGGATCGGCCACGATCAGTTTTGCGCCGCGGAAACGCACCGCCCGCCGCAGCATGGTCCCGAAGACGGGATGCTGCTCGGTGGTGTTGGAACCGATCACGAAGAAGGTTTCTGCACTTTGTGAGATGTCGTCCATCGAATTGGACATGGCACCCGAGCCGAAGGAGGCGGCCAGACCGGCCACCGTGCTGGAGTGTCAAAGCCGTGCGCAGTGGTCGATGTTGTTCGTTCCTATGACCTGTCGCGCCAGTTTGTTCATCAGATAATTTTCTTCGTTCAGGCATTTCGCCGAAGTCAGCACGCCCACGCTGTCCGCACCGTGTTGATCGCGCGTTTCACGCAACTTTTGGGCGGTGATGTCGAGAGCGGTATCCCAGTCGGTTTCGATCCAGTCCCAGGCGTTGCCCTTGAGCCGTTTTTCTTTCTTTTCAAGCAGGTATCGGCGTACGCGTGGTTTCTTCAAGCGGTCGGGATGGTAGACAAAGTCCCAGCCGTAGCGTCCCTTGACACACAACGCCATGCCGTTGACCGGCGCCTCTTGATGGGATGAGACCCCAATGATCTTCCCGTCGCGAATGTCCAGGTCAAACTGACAGCCGACGCCGCAATAGGTGCAGGTGGTCGTCACTTTCTGGACCTGATGCCTGCGTCCCTTTCCATACGTCATTTTGTTCGACAGTGCACCTGTGGGGCAGTAAGCCACACACTGACCGCAGGATTCGCAGCGCGCTTCTAACATGGTTGTGTCCGCGCCCGCGACGATGACTTCGTCAAAACCGCGCTGGGCTACGCCCCAAACATCCCGCACCTGGATCTCAGCGCAGGCTTCCACACAGCGGCGGCACAGGATGCAGCGGTTCATATCCACGCGGATGAAGGGATTGGGGTCGCTGTTTACCTGGTAACGCGTGCCCTTGCTTCCCCAGGCGGGTGCTTCGACTTTATATTCATAAGCCAGGTCTTGCAGCTCGCAATCCCCGCTAACGTCGCAGGTGATGCAGTCCTGTGGGTGGTTGGCAAGCATCAATTCCAGGGAGAGTTTGCGCGAGGCGTAAGCCTTTTCGCTCTCGGTCTCGATCTCCATCCCTTCCCAGACCTGGGTCACACAGGCGGCTTGCAGGAAGCGCGCGCCTTTGACGTCCACCACGCACATACGGCAGTTGCCGGTTGGGGTCAGGTCTTTGTGATAGCATAGGGTCGGGATTTTGACTCCGTGTTCTTTGGCGACATCCAGGATGGTTTGTCCCGCTTGCGCTTCGATATTTTTTCCGTTGAGAATGATATTTACTGTCATCAAATCTCTGCCTCCTCAAACGCTTTTGCAAACAAATTCATGACCGAGTTCATCGAGATAGGCACCGACTGTCCCAAACCGCAGAAGGAGGCCAATAACATATTGTCGGAGAGCGCTTTCAATTCAGCGATATCGCCCTCTCGACCTTTCCCTTCCGTCATACGTGACAGGATATCGTGAGCACGATGCGTCCCTACACGGCAGGGCGTGCATTTCCCGCAGGATTCAACCGCGAAGAAGTGCAGCAACTCGCGCAAGAATGCCACCGGTGAGACGCTCTGGTCACAGACCATGAACGAACCTGCACCCAGCGAAATCCCTTTTTGCGAGGAAGCGAAATCGATGGGGATATCCAGGAAGTCTTTATCCACAATCGTCCCCGCCGCCCCGCCGCATAGTGCAAACTTGAATTCGGAGCCCTCCAGCATCCCGCCGCCGAAGTCGTCAATCAGTTGGCGCAGGGACAGGCCGAAGGGCGCTTCGAACAGACCCGGGTTCTTGACGTGTCCCAGAATCATATACATTTTTGTGCCGGGGGTGTCGTAGTCAGAAAGCGATTTCCACCAGTCCGCGCCGTTCTTGGCGATATGCGGTACTGCCGCAAATGACTCAACGTTGTTGACCGCTGTCGGTTGTCCACGGAAGCCGTAACTGGGCGGGTAGGGTGGTCGCAGGCGGGGTTCGCCGCGTTTGCCTTCCAGCGATTCGATCAATGCAGTCTCTTCACCGCAGATGTAAGCCCCCGCGCCGCGATGCACGTGGATTTTGAAGGAGAATCCGCTATCCAGGATATTCTCCCCGAGATAACCTTTTTCTTCGGCCTGCCGGATGGCGCGTTCCAGTCGTTGCGCCTGATATTCGTACTCGCCACGGATGTAGATCCAGGCTTCAGAAGCGCCACAACCATAGCCGCCAATAAGCATGCCTTCCAGCAGCTGGTGCGGATTGGTGTCGATCAGCACACGGTCTTTGAAGATGAGCGGCTCGGATTCGTCGGCGTTGCAGATGATGTATTTGGGCGTGCCTTTGGCACCGGCCACGAACTTCCATTTGCGACCAACAGGGAAGCCGGCGCCGCCGCGTCCCTGCAATCCGGAATCCTCGACCAGATCAAGTACTTTTTCAGGTGTTCTTTGTAGTACAGACTTCAGTCCGTCATATGCGCCATATTCCAGCGCCGAGTCGATCGAATCGGGATCGATCTTATCGGCATTCGCCATCATCACGCGCACTTCGCCGTCTCGCGGTTGTGAATAGTCGGTCGGGACGCCGCGCCAGCCTTCGCAGACCTTCGTGGCCTCTTCGGGGGCGATGGGCCCGGCTTGCTCATCTTCGACGAGGGCGGCCGGGGCGCGGTCGCACAGGCCGAGGCAGGATGAACGTTCGACGGTCCAGTCATCCGGCATGCCCGATGACCAATGACCGATGACGGAGTTTTCGGTTTCTGATCCACGGTCTTCGGTCGCTCTTTTCAGCCAGCAGACCGGCCCATCGCAGACGCGCATCACCTTCTTACGCTCTTCAAAGGAGAGCATGGAATAGAAAGTAGCCATGCCGTAAGCCTTGTGGGGGGGCACCTTCAGCGCCCGGGCGGCTTCGGTAACGGTATCAGGGGAAAGTCCTGTGGGATGCGTCTCCAGGTCCACGAGCACTTCGAGCAGGGTTTCAGGGTCATCTCCATGTTCGGAGACAAGTTTCGTGATTTCGGGTGGAACGGGTTGGTATTTGATTTTTTTATTGGTCATGGAACCTCGCTAATAGTCCACCCTGATTATTATGCTTTTACAGATTTCGCGTAAGTTGCTTTTATCGTACCTTCGTTGGGACGTTTATCCTGTATTTCTTAAGAAAAAACCGTCCTTTTCAGGACGGCTGGGGGGCGTTGAGAAGAATTCGCTCCGGTGCTGCGTATAGGTTGAACCTGTTACGCCTGGCATATCCGATCAGGGTGATGCCCCAGGCTTCCGCCAGTTCGATGGACATCGAGGAGGGCGAAGTGCGTGAAGCCACCACTTTTGCCCCCATGCGTACGCCCTTTTGCAGCATCTCGGAACTGATACGGCCGGTTGTGATCAAAATCCGTTTTGAAGGCTGGATGTCCTCCATCAAGCATAGACCGGCGATTTTGTCGAGCGTATTATGGCGGCCAATATCCTCAGCGGATAAGATGAGTTTGTCGCCGTCACTCAGTGCGGAGGTGTGTACGCCGCCTGTCTCACGATAAAGTTCCTGTGAATTGAACAACATCTCGACCAGGTGATTGACCTGATCGGGGAGCAGGTTGAACTCGTCGGAAACGGAAACAGATTGCGGGCGTTCGACAGAAACGACGGCCGTTACGCCGCCGGTGCAGCCGGAGGTGCGCGTCCAGCTTTCCGGTTTTTGGGCATCGTGCGTCAACCAGACATCCACATTATCGCCGTGTTCACAGATACGGACATCGGCGACTTCGTCCATGTTGTCAATCACACCCTCGTTAAACAGGAATCCAATCATGAGAGCTTCGAGATGGACTGGAGTGCACATGAAGGTGGTCCAGACCTCACCATTAACTGTCAGTGAAACAGGGGTTTCGACGATTGTGCTTCCATCGATCTCCTCGTTTTTCTGGGAGCCGATCTGGAAGTAATGGATGGGTTTACGGGGTTCGATCATGGTTTCTCCAATAAAATACTGGTAAAGCAAGTTCTATTTTCGTGAAGCTGGTTTGCTGTGTGAACAATAAAATTTATCAGGGTCAGCGATGAAGGCGTTCAGACAGGATTCAGTGCAGAAGTACGCGGTTTCGCCGCGATACTCGGCGAACGGAAAAAATTGCGGATCGGCATAGATAACACGTTTACAGGCTGTATGGAATTGCTGTAAGCTTTCATTGGGAAGTTTGTTACTGGCATTCGTTGAGTCACTTGCTAGCCTCTCTGCCCGCTTTGAAAGGTCTTTTTGTATAAAGGTTTTCATATATGCTTTTTATTCTACTCGTACATGATGATAGTTAGATTAGGACTCAGCTTTTCCAGGCTGCCAATCGTACTTTATCAATTAGAATTGTCAATTCACCCCAATTCTATCCGATTTTTGGTGAAAAGTACGGAACAGCCTCGCTTTTACGATTTGATAGACATCATGTTTCCCCGATTCGACAGGCTTTAGAGATAAGGAGAGAAAGATGAACTACTTTCAGCGTTATCTGGTGGATGAATTTGCTGAGGATTACGAGGAAAGGCGTCTGACACGGCGTGATGCGCTCAAACTGATCGCTTCCGTAACTGGCAGCCTGCTGATTGCAGAATCCGTCCTGGCTGCCTGCGCTCCGGTTTCTGATTTGGAAAGTTCCCCGACCTCGCTGCCAACTTCTATACCCACCACCACTTCATCACCGGCTGCACAAGAACCCACCGCTTCGGAACCCGAAGCGCCAACTGCCACCGTTTCTCCGGATGATTCGGCCGTTGAAGCGGCTCCCATTGAATTTGCTGGCGAGGATGCTACTTTGATGGGGTATCTGGCTTATCCCAGTGGAGATGGTTCATCGCCTGTTATTCTGGTCTGTCACGAGAACCGTGGATTGAATCCGCATATCGAGGATGTCACCCGTCGGCTGGCAAAGGAGAGCTATGTTGCCTTGGCGGTCGATCTACTCTCCCGGCAGGGAGGTTCGGCTCAGGTAGGTTCATCGAACGTTCCGGGTGCTCTGGGCAACATCGATCCGCTGCAGTTCGTCTCAGATTTCAAGAGCGGCTGGGCTTATTTGCAGGAACAGCCCTTTGCGGATGCTGAGCGCGTGGGAATGGTGGGATTCTGTTTTGGCGGCGGCGTGACCTGGTTGATGGCGGTCGAAATGCCGGAACTCAAGGCGGCTGTGCCTTTCTATGGCCCGCCGCCTCCCGAAGAAGATTTGTCGCGAATCCAGGCGGCGGTGCTGGCCATCTACGGCGAGCTGGATGGACGCATCACCGGGACGGCTGAGCGTATTGAAGCAGCTATGCTGGCAAACGGCAAGATTTTCGAAAAGGAAATCTACCCCAATGCCGATCACGCCTTTCACAACGACACCAGCTCACGCTATAACCCAGAAGCAGCACTGGCTGCCTGGGCGCGCACACTGGAGTGGTTTGAGAGGTATGTGTAACCTTTTTGAACCGCCAAGTCGCCACGGACACCAAGGGATCAATTAAGTCGCCAAGGGGTGCCTTGGTGTCATTATGAATCCTTGGCTTTCTCCGCGTTCTTGGCGGTTAAAACTTTTTTAGATCCACTTCAAGAAACCCATGAAGACAATCACCAGGACTAAGTCCACACCCCAGATCGTCCCGACTGTCCAGAGTTTGTTCTTAAAAACCTTCATATCATAGACCCAGAAAGCCGCGATAAAGAAGGTCAGATAGCCGAACAGGAAGATCAACCAGGGCGCGGAACGGTTCCACCAGGGCCAGTCCCAAGTCAGCGCGCCGACGCTGTTGAGCAGGTACTCGACGAAGACACAGAAAGCCGCCCCACCGATGGCGATCACCCAACGGTTGGGCATTCCCAGGATTTTGTCTTCTTTATTCGGCAGCAGCATCTTGGTCCAGATGATCCCGCTTACCGCGAACATAAACATAATCTCGATGTTCAGGCCGACGAAGATCAGATAGGCTGTGTCGGCGGGTGCGCCCCAGATGGGCGCATAGCCCGTGACGCGTAAAACCACCCCGTTGATGATTTCGTTGAACCAGTCCATGCCCCAGAAGGCCAGCCCGGCCAGGATCAGGTTCCAGTTGCGTTTTTCGGCTTCTACCACATAGACGTAAAACACGAACGCCAGCAGGGGAATAACGTACCATTTGAACTGGCTGCCATCCCTCAAAATGGATAATGCTTGCAACGCTGAATCAGACATACTGCCCTCCGCTTTTGAATATCTGGTTACAGTTTGTGGTTCAAAGTTCCTTTTTCATAATAACGAATTCCATTCCAGCGCCCTCGCGACTGAAATTCTGGCTTTGCTGAAATCCGTTCTTTTCCCATACCCGGATGGCGCGCTTGTTAAAGGCCGCGATCGTCACTCGTAATTTTTCAGGTGCATATTTTTCAATCCCATTCTGGATCACTTCCTCGACAAACACAGTTCCCATTCCCTGACCGGTCAGTTCGGGTTTGATCATCAAACCGATGTCCAGTGCCTCTTCGCTGTAATCCCCGCCTGGGACCTGGGCATCCTTCCCGTAGCTGCAATAGCCGATCAACGCCTCATTTTGATCGAGCATGGCGTATACGTTGTTGGCCGGGTCGATATTGTATTGGACGGCATCCCCAATTTCCTCCGGTGGGCAGTTGTAGACATCATAAGGCGGCTCGTATTGCCAATTGACGAATACGCGTGCGTGCTTTTTCTCTGCAGGGCGGTACGAAATGTGCAAATCATTCATTGTCATTTTGCCAGGGACGCAGGCGCGGAATCCAAGCCGGGACATTGCGCTTATACGTCAAATATTCCTCGCCAAACTTTTCTTTCAACCAGCGTTCTTCCATGAGCGGAATATAGAACCAGTGGAAGACAAAGACACCTGTGACGAAAATCAGGATGGGAGTTGAGCCAAGCAGCAATCCCTCCCCGTACAAAGTGATAAAAACCCCACTGTGCATTGGATTACGGACATAACGATAAGGCCCTTCTACTACCAGATGTTTGGGTGGATCCCAGGGAGCCAGGGTGCCTTTTCCGCGGCTGGCGAACAAACGAATGGTCGAGATGAGCAGAGCCAGGCCAACCCCCAGCAATATGAAACCGAACAGGTATGGGAGAGCGACCAGCCATCCGGACCCCCCCCAGCCCGGATTGAACGAATCCGTCCACCACAAGATGAGGCCGGGGATAACGATCAACGCCATACCGGGCAGGGCGACAGTGGAACGCAAAGCGCGGAAGTTCAATCCTGATTCGCTCATATCAATCTCCTGTTAGTCATCTCTCACTCGCCATTTTGTACAAAGCATTGACCGATTTCCAATTCCTGGTTGTGGCGACCACTCCTAATTTCTTCTCGAAAAAATTATTCGACAGCTTTGTCCTGCCATACCCGCCCGGGCAGAACAGGAAGATTTCCTGCTCGCCAATCGCGAATTGATCGACTTTATCTTCGTGTTGGCTTAATTCTTCCAGCTTTGATTTCTCCGGACTCTCGTACAAAAACGTAACCAGGACTCTGATCGCTTCCTCCTCCGCGAACGGATGCTCTTTGATAACGCGCTGGAAATCTTCCTTGATACGGATCAAGACCGGCACGGAGAATCCGTAATTCGTCTCGATTTGCGTTTCAATAGCTTCTTTAAGTTTGTCGATATCTTTCTCGTCACTGTCAAAGACCACATTGCCGCTTTGCAGGTAGGATTGGACATTTTTCAATTCCAGTGATTCGTACAGGTCTCTCAGGTCGGCCATGCGGATTTTCTTCTGCCCGCTGACGTTGATTCCGCGCAACATAGATATGTATGTGTTCATAGAGATAGTATAGACTCGATTCGCGTGAAAGGGAAGAAACCCCTGCAAAATAGTAGGGGTAAGAATTTGGTAATAAAAAGTTAATATTTACAAAATTGACATGCTTTATCCAGTCTGCTAAGATGCAGATACAAGTTTGTGTTCTCAAAAGGCTGGTCTTTGCCGCTCACCCCAGAAAAAAAGCGCTTTTCGAATGATAGTTTGATCTTATATCTTCTCTGTGGGGGAATGCGGAGTAGTCTGTAGCTGGTCGTAGAAGCATCAAAAGGAGATAAGCATGTCTTTCCGCACGTTAAATCAATTTACCTTATTCAGTTTTATTTTAATCAGCAGCATGTTGATGGCAGCTTGCGGGGGTAACGCGGCCTCGCAAGAATCTACAGTTGAACCCTTTGTGATTGGCGCGATTCCCGACCAGGACCCGGAGTTGCTGCAACGCTTATACGGTAAACTGGCGACCTATCTGGAAGGCGAACTGGGCATTCCTGTGGTCTATAAGCCGGTGACCGATTACACAGCCGCAGTGATCGCTTTCAAAGTCGGCGACCTGGACATGGTTTGGTTCGGCGGTTTGACTGGCGTGCAGGCCAGGCTGCAGGTCGACGGCGCGGAGGCGATCGTCCAGCGTGATATTGATGAGCAGTTCCACAGCGTTTTCATTGCCAACACAGCCAGTGGTGTCGAGCCAATAGATGATGTCAGCGCATTGGAAGAATTGAAGGGGCATACGTTCACCTTTGGTAGCGAATCATCCACTTCCGGCAGGTTGATGCCCCAATATTATCTGAAACAGGCCAGCGTTGAACTGGGTGATTTCTCGGGTGAACCCGGCTTTTCTGGGGCACACGATAAGACCATCGCACTGGTAGAGGCGGGCTCCTACGAAACCGGTGTCTTGAATGAACAGGTCTGGCAGAGCCGTGTGGATGCCGGGGAGGTGGATCTTGATAAAGTGACTGTCATCTGGCGTACGCCCTCTTATTATGATTACCATTGGGTCATTCGTCCCGATGTGAACGAGCGTTATGGAGGCGATTTCGTGGGACGCGTGCAGGAGGCTTTTTTAAAGCTTGATCCCAGTGTCCCAGAACAGAAGGAGATTCTCGATCTCTTTGGCGCGCAAAAGTTCATCATCACCGAGAACGCCAACTACGATCAAATCGAAGCTGTTGGCCGTGAGATTGGCAAAATCCAGTGAGGGCGCATGAAAAAGACTTAGCTGCGCCAATTTTCGAACTGGAAAACGTCAACAGACGCTTTGGTGAATTTCGGGCCCTGACAGAGCTCAACCTGCACATCTACCCTGGCGAACGGGTTGCTCTCGTTGGCCCCAGCGGAGCAGGCAAATCGACCCTGATCAGCTTACTCAACGGTAGCCTGCTCCCCAGCCAGGGAACGTTGCGCGTGCTGTCTCAGGATCTGGCGCGTCTGGCTCCTCGTGAATTACGGCGTGTCCAGCGGCAGGTTGGGACCATTTACCAGCAGTTCCACCTGGTGGATAACCTGCGGGTGATTCACAACGTCAACGCCGGGCATCTGGGTCATTGGTCGTTACCCAGGGCAGCCTTTTCACTGCTCTGGCCGCAGGAGGTGGAGTCGGCAATCCGGGTGTTGACTCAGGTCGGCATCCCGGAAAAGCTATATGAACGTACCGATCGTCTTTCCGGTGGGCAGCAGCAGCGGGTGGCGCTGGCGCGTGTGTTGGTGCAGGATCCGGCGGCGATCCTGGCTGATGAACCCATCTCCAATATCGATCCGGAGCGCAGCCGCGGCATCATGGATCTGTTGCAAAAGCTGAGCGCTGAAACCGGAAAGACGCTGGTCGTCAGCCTGCATGCGATTGAATTTGCCTATAGCCACTTCCAGCGGGTGATCGGTCTGCGTATGGGACGTATCCTGTTCGATTTGCCTCCTAAAGAAATCACACCCGATATGGTGGAAAAATTGTACAAGCTAGAGGGTGGGGTTCACTTATTTTCATAGGGAGGCTCTGAGTTAGCCACCAAGACGCAGAGTCACCGAGATTTATAGGAGAAAAATGTTCAATATTTGGATAGAACCATGAAAAACTCTATGTCTGGGTGACTCTGTGACAATAGTCAGCTAAACTCGGAAAAGCCAAAGATGGATAACACATCGAGCATTGCCAGCTCCCCGCCATTACAGCGACCGTCCTATTTTAACCAACGCTCCTTGTGGCTGGTTATCTTCCTGGTCGCGGTGGCTTGGTCAATGGCGGAGGCAGGCTTCGGACGCGATCTGATCAACGAAGGCGGCTGGCCGCTTTTCCAAAGTTTTCTGAGTGCCAGCCTGCATCCCGATCTCAGCCCGGATTTCCTGTCTTTGACCTTCGAAGCCACGCTCACCACGTTGGCCTTTGCGGTTTGCGGCACTGCCATCAGCGTGATGCTGGGCAGCCTGGGTGGTCTATTTGTCTCTGAGATCTGGTGGCAGTCGGTTTTCTCGTTCAAGGGGAGCGCGGAGCGGTTGCCGCTTTACAAATTGATCTGGTTCGGGATGCGTGGACTGCTGGCCGTGCCGCGCGCTATCCACGAAATCATCTGGGGTTTATTCTTCGTCAACATTCTGGGGCTGGTGCCGCTGACCGCTGTCCTGGCGATTGGCATCCCATTTGGAGCTATCACGGCCAAGGTCTTCTCAGAGATCCTGGACGAAACGCCGCGCGGGCCCATGCAAGCTTTGCTGAACGGCGGCGCCTCCCCGACGAAAGCCTTCCTGTATGGTCTGTTGCCGCAGGCTTTTCCTGACCTACTCTCCTACACTTTTTACCGCTTTGAATGTTCGATCCGTGCCGCGGCTGTGTTGGGGATTATCGGCGCGGGCGGGTTAGGCTACCAGATTTTTCTCAGCTTGCAATCCCTGCGCTACGAGCAGATGTGGACGCTGTTTTTCGGGCTCTTCCTGTTGTGTGGATTGACCGACCTGTGGAGCGGCCTGCGGCGCCGGAAGCTGGGCGGCGCCTCGCGTCTGGACTTGAACCTGCAAACCACTTCCCGATTTATATCCCGGCCCCGTGAAATGGACTTGGTGGTGCGCGCTTCTCTGGTTGTTGTAGCCGGGATCACGATCTTTTCCTTCGGGTATTTGCGCCCGGATTTCGGTCAGTTGCTGGCACCCAAAACGGCTCAATTATTGGGGGGTGTGGCACACGATTCTTTTCCTCTTCAGCTTGACTTGACTCAGGCCCGTGAATTGTTCAGCCTTTCTACGAAAACGCTGGCCATGTCGATCCTGGCAGGGACAGGGGCCGGGTTGGCAGGGATCATCCTGTCCTTTCCGGCGGCGCGGAATATGTCCTTGCCGGGTGGAATATTGAATTTGGGAAGTGGAGGTTGGATAAGTCGCTGGTGGGGGAGAGTTGTCTATGGGTTTTCACGTGCGCTGTTGTTGTTTTCGCGCGCTATCCCGGCCCCTATCTGGGCCTTGATCCTGCTGTTCGTGCTGTTCCCCGGCATTCTGCCCGGTGCGATTGCGCTGGGGTTGTATAACTTTGGGATTTTGGGTCGTCTGAAAGCCGAAGTGGTGGAAAACCTGGATGACCGTCCCTTGCGCGCCTTAAAGGCCCAGGGAGCGCCTGAGAGCGGAGTGTTCCTGTACGGCGTAATACCGGCTACATTTCCCCGTTTTGTTGCTTACAGTTTATATCGTTGGGAAGTGTGCATTCGTGCTACGGTTATCGTAGGCTTGGTCGGCGCCGGCGGGCTGGGACGTTTGCTCACCGAGCAGTTAAGCAGCTTTGACTACCCGGGTGTGGCTGCCACCCTGATCGTATTCGTGCTTTTGACCTTTTTAGTTGATCTGGTCAGTGCCTCTGTTCGGCGGACGTTGCGTTGAGAATATCAGGTTTTTTCTGATACCTCAGCATACATTTTCGGGGGGACGTTTGGATTTCAGACCAAGAAGTTTGTAATATACCCTGAGAAAATCCCGGTATTCTTCCCACAAATAAGGATGCCGTAGATCGAACAATTCAAAAAACTTCTTTTGGTAGGTTTTCCAAATAACAGATTGTAAAACAATGGCGGACTTTGGGGGGTACTCTTTCAGAAGTTCTTGCCCCCGTTGAGAGTCCCTGAAATATCTTACGGCTGAAGGCAGTTGGTTGTCGATGATGGCTTGCTCATATGCCTCTTTGGGGGACAAACCATCCAGAAAGCGGACCGGATCGAGGATGTTGTGCCAACAGCGGCACATTTCACCATTCCACATAATGAAAGGCTCTTCATTCGGGGCGTGCAGGCGGCCATACTCTACTAATATTTCGTCAGTTTCAGGGTAATGTACACGGGAGAATAGGAATTTTATGCGACACCATTCCGAATCGTAGATGATCTTTATGTTTCTCGGCTCAATGAACTTTGTGAAAGTCAGACGGAATTTCCAACGCTTGATTGCCAGGTTCTCCTCAATCAATTCTATTAAAGCGTTGCCAACTTCAGCACCTCTTTCAGGCCTGTTAGCATTTCTGGGGTATAAATCCATCAACCCTCTCCTCATTTGTAGCTTTATCTGCTGAAACTTTTGGACTGTATTCTATTGTATATGGTTATCTCTAATTTATCCAGAACCCATTCCCCCGATAGTATCAATAATAAGCTATACCCTCATTGTTTTGCACTATTTACCATTTTTCCGTGAGAGCACCGGTTTGATATCGACGATGGGTGTTCCGTCGATGGCTTCCATGGGGGCAACTTTTATCTTCTGTTTAGCAACCTCCAGGACCCTAACCTGATGTAAACCAATTGGGTTGGGACGATCCTGTGATCGGGTTGCAAAGACGCCCTTGATCGGCGCTTCCTGCCTCCCACGCGGGTGAACTTTAAGGGTGTCACGCTGCGCCAGGTGCAGCCAGGTCAGAACAACCAGATGGTCTCCCGGTTTGATACCAACAAGTCCATCGGCAACCTGCGGTGATACTTCCAGCCAGGCTTCGTGTCCACCCTCGTATCCTTGCATGGGAGCTTCATCCAACTCGGTCAGTTTGGAGCGGATGGTCCCGATGGGTTCAAGCTGGTAACTGTTTTTGGTCATATCATATCCTTCTTTACAAAAGCTGTTGCGATATTTCCCACTGTTTCTCCCTGCATCCAGCGCAGGCAGGTGTCGGGGATAGTTGACAGTCACCGAGCAGGTGACTGTCAACTACTATACTACAGCATTTTGGGAAAACCTACGATTTCGGCTCTCTCCGTGATATGCCCCGGTAGATCCCTGGCAGAAACTGTCACCGACATGTTGATCGCAGCGGTCTGGGCGGTGCGATATTCCCACCACAGCGCGCCAACTTCCTGCGCTTGGCCTTCTTCCAGCAGCACGCCATTCTCGTCTGTGATGGTCACCTTGACCCCCTGCACTTTGATATTGTCCCTGGCGTTTATGCGGATGATATCTCCACTGCCGTTGGTCCAGCCGCTCAGATCAATCGCCAGGATCTCCCGCGGATTGAACCAATCCGAGAGCGCCAGGTTGTAAGGGGTTTTTGCCATCCGATTGGCCAGCCTGACGTAAATTTCTTCGCCTTTCATCTGCTTGGCGTAGGCAGCTGCCTCCCGGAAGGCCTGTTGGTGGTCCACCTGGGCCTGGCTAAAAGTGCGATCGCTTTTGAATATAGGTTTCTTACAGATGACTGTGCGGCCGTTTTTAAAGGTTTTTACGATGAACTGGTCACCCAGGCTGCCGCTCAGGCCTCTTACAAAGATGTTATCGATTACTTTCGCCATGATAAAAAACTCCTGTTTTTGAAATTGATAGTGTGTTGTCAGGTCTACGGACCTGTTCTCGCGAGCTTGCTGCCGGGCGCTGAGTGTGGGACGCTCCTGCCCTGAAGTGCTCATCCTATACTTATCCTATACTCAACTTATACTGATCCTAAGGTGGTTAGTTCCCTGTACTATTTTGAAGATAAGGATATACCAGGAAGATTCTGTGTCGTACATCCTGGGCAGTTTTGCTATTATCCCCACTCTGGCTGGTTAGACAAGAGCCCGGCCTTACATCTCTGTAAGATGGATGCAAAAATTACAGCTCTGTAAATAAGTATCCGGACAACATATTTATGATGGGTAGAATAAAGGTTGCTTCACCCACCAATATCATCTTGAACTGGCACTGGACCTCTCGCATAAGTGCTCTCATCACCATTGCAAGAAGTCTATTCAAGAATCAAATCAGCTGATTGTGACTTTCTGTGATTATTCAAACCAAAACATCGAGTAATCACAATTTACCTGTTATCATCTTGCTATTCTACACAGTGGTTAATCCTGGATATGAACAGGTTTTGAAGGTAAATTGCCGTCGAATAATGGCTGTAAGAGGTGGGGTAAATTGCTAGGTTGGAATTGTTCGGGAGAAGTCAGAAGGTCCTGGCATGTCCACCAGCGATAGGCGCGGATGACTTCTCGTTCGTACGGCAACATGTTGAGAGAACTTACTCTTGATTTCGAGACAGTGACAACGAAAAAGCGCTCCTGTAATTGCAGTCTTCCTCTATCCAGTTGAAGAATTCGTTCATATTCCCATACGCATGGCCCTAGTACATCTTGGCATAAACAAGTCTTTAGTGGTATAGGATAGGGTAATCTCAAACAGGAGAAAACCGATGCCCATACCGAAAGCCCAAGAAGTGAAATTATCAGATGCCGAGCGACAAGGCTTAGAAAAGCTGGTCAAGCGGCATCAAACAGGACAACAAATAGCCTTGCGAGCCAGGATTGTTCTGGCAG